>NZ_JBFAXR010000071.1:0-45204 GCF_040680895.1 Streptomyces sp. NPDC051940
GTCCCGAGGGTCGCCGCCTCGCGGTCGCCGCCCGCCGGGCCGGCCGCCGGCGCGGCGGAACCGCGCCCCGGGGCCTTCCCGTTGATCAGGACGCCCGCGACCAGCGCGGCCAGCAGCATGACGCCGGCGGAGATCCAGGTGGCCACGGAGTAGCCGTGCACCGTCGCCTGCGCCATCGCGGCCTTGACCTGCGCCCCCTGCCGGGACGGGTCGACCCGGTGGTCGGTGAGCCAGTCGCTGGTCACACCGGCCGCGATGGTGTTGAGCAGCGCGGTGCCGACCGAACCGCCCACCTGCTGCATGGTGTTGAGGGTGGCGGAGGCCGCGCCCTGCTCGTGCGGGGCGACGCGGCCGGTGGCCGTGGCGATGGCCGCCATGAACGTGGTGCCCAGGCCGAGGCCCATCAGGGTGATCCCGGGCAGGACATGGCTGGCGTAGCCGGTGTCGACGTCCATCGAGGCCAGGAAGGCCAGACCGCCGGCGGCCACCGTCAGGCCCGGCACGATCAGCGCCCGCGGGGCGACCTTCTGCAGCAGCCGCGCCGAGATCTGCGTGGAACCGACGATCATGGCGGCGGTCATCGGCAGGTACGCCACGCCGGTCTTCAGCGGCGACCAGGCCTTGATGCCCTGGAGGTAGTACGTCAGGAACAGGAAGACGCCGAACATGGAGATGGTGACCAGGGCCATCGTCAGATAGGCGCCCGCGCGCTGGCGGTCCTTGACGATGTGCAGGGGCAGCAGCGGGGTGCGGGCGCGGGTCTGCCACAGGGCGAAGACGCCGAGCAGCGCCACGCCGCCGATCAGCAGGGCCAGCACGAGGGCGTCGCCCCAGTCGCGGGACTCGGCCTCGCTGAAGCCGTACACGATGGACAGCACGCCCGCGGTGGCCAGGACCGCGCCGCGGAGGTCCAGCTCGGCGCTGGACCGGCGGCCCGCGTCCTTGAGCAGCGCGATCGCGCCGAACACGGCGACGAGGGCGACGGGGGCGTTGACGTACAGGCACCAGCGCCAGTCCAGGTACTGGGTGAGGAAGCCGCCGACCAGCATCCCGATGGCGCTGCCCGCGCCGGCGATGGCGCCGAACACGCCGAACGCCTTGCCGCGTTCACGCGGGTCGGAGAACGTCGTGGTCAGCAGCGACAGCGCGGCGGGTGCCAGCAGTGCGGCGAACACGCCCTGCAGCGCCCGGGCGGCGAAGAGCATGCCGGGGCCGGTGGCCGCGCCGCCGAGGGCGGAGGCCGCGGCGAAACCGATCAGACCGATGATGAAGCTGCGCCGCCGCCCGAACAGGTCACCGAGACGCCCGCCGAGCAGCAGCAGGCCGCCGAAGGCGAGGGTGTAGGCGGTGATGGCCCACTGCCGGTTGCCGTCGGTCATGCCGAGGTCCTGCTGGGCGGACGGCAGGGCGATGTTGACGATGGTCATGTCCAGCACGACGATCAGCTGGGCGAGCGCGATGACCACCAGCCCCCACCAGCGGCGGGGGTCCGGGGGCGGCGCGTCCTCCGTCTTGTCCAGGGACATGGCGGCGCCGACGGGGTGTTCGGGGTGGCTGGGGGGCTGGGCTGTGTCGGCCATGGACGGCCTTCCTCGACTCGGGGTGCGGCGTGCGCCGCCCGGAGAGTCCCGGGCGGCGCCCTGTCGAACACGAGACGCCGGCCACCCCGATCCTGTGACATGGCCGCGGTGTGACGTGGGCCACGGGCTCGGCGTCAGCTCCCGGCGGGCAGGACGGCCAGCGCGTCGATCTCCACGAGCAGTTCGGGGCGGACGAAGCCGGCGACCTGGACCGCCGAGCTCGCGGGCGGGTTCGCGGTGTCGATCCACTCGTCGCGGACGCGGCGCACGGCGGGCATGGCCGCGACGTCCGTGACGAAGATGTTCAGCTTGACGACGTCGGCGAAGGTCGCGCCCTGAACGCCCAGCGCCTTGTTGAGGTTGCGGAAGACCTGCCGGGTCTGCGCCTCGGCGTCGCCCTCCCCGACCACGCGGCCCGCCGCGTCCAGCGCGATCTGCCCGGAGACGACGACCAGCTCCCCGCGGGTGCGCACGGCGTGCCGGTAGCCGTTGGTCGGCGGCAGGGTGACGCGGGACAGGAAGCGGCGCAGCGCCGTGTCGAACGCCTCCGGACGTTCCAGGTTCGGCATATGGGCGGCGCCCTCGATCAGCGCCAGCTCCGCGTCGGGGATCAGGTCGTGCATCAGCTCCGCGTCGGCGACCGGGGTGTACGGGTCCTCGACACCGGTGACGACGAGCGCCGGCACGCCGAGGCCGCGCAGCGTGTCGCGGTAGTCGGGGCGGTCCGCCCGGGCCCGGTGCGCCAGTACGGCGCCCCGCACCGGGGCGCCGTGCATCATGCCGCGGACGTGGGCGGCGACCTCGGGCAGGTCCTTGACGTTGGCGGGCGCGACCATCCGGTCCAGCACCTCGTCCGACCACGGGCCCATGCCCTCGCGCTCCAGCCGGTCCGCCATGCCCAGGCGGCGCGCCCGGGTCTCGGGCGTCTCCGCGCCCGGGAAGGTGTCGGCGAGCACGACGCCCAGCAGGCGCCCGGGGAACAGCCGGCAGAAGTCCATCACGATCTGCCCGCCCATCGACAGCCCGCCGACGACGGCCCGTTCGATGCCCAGATGGTCCAGGAGGGCGGCGAGATCGCGGGCGTAGTCGGAGAACTCCCCGACCGTGCCGCCGCTGCCGCCGAAGCCGCGCAGGTCGGGGGTGAGGACGCGGTAGCCCTCCGCCGCGAACTTCGCGGCCTGCGGCGCCCACATGGAGCGGTCGAAGGGGTGGCCGTGCACCAGCAGCAGCGGATCGCCGGTGCCCTGGTCGTCGTACTCGACGGTGATGCCGTTCACGTGTGCGGTTGCCATAGGCCGATCGTAAGACCGCGGGGAAATCGCTTGACACCGTCTTCGCGGTCCCGGAAGCCTGACCGTCCATGCGACAGGACGAGATCTGGGACGAGGACGCGGCCCGGCGTTACGACACCACCGGCAGCGGCATGTTCGCGCCCGAGGCTCTCGACCCGGCGGTGGACCGGCTGGCCGAACTCGCCGACGGCGGGGCCGCGCTGGAGTTCGCGATCGGCACGGGGCGGGTGGCCGTCCCGCTCGCCGCCCGCGGCGTGCCCGTCGCCGGCATCGAGCTCTCGAAGCCGATGGTCGAGCAGTTGCGCACCAAGGTGGACGAGTCGACGATCCCCGTGATCGTGGGTGACATGGCGACGGCCACCGCCCCGGGCACGTACGGCCTCGTCTTCCTGGTCTACAACACCATCTCGAACCTCCTCACCCAGGCCGAGCAGGTCGCCTGCTTCCGCAACGCCGCCCGCCACCTCTCCCCCGGCGGCCGCTTCGTGATCGAGCTCTGGGTGCCCGAGCTGCGCCAGCTCCCGCCGGGCCGCAAGGCCACCGTCTGGGACTCCGTCCCGGGCTACATGGGCGTGGACACCTACGACGTCCTCAACCAGCACGTGGTCTCCCACCACTTCACCTTCGACGACACCCGCCAGGCGCGTCTGGACCGCAGCCCGCACCGCTACATCTGGCCGGCGGAGCTGGACCTGATGGGCCAGCTGGCGGGCTTCGAGCTGGAGAGCCGGCACGCGGACTGGACGGGCGCCGAGTTCACGGCGGAGTCCCGCAGCCACGTCTCGGTGTACCGCCTCCCGGCGGCCGGGTGACCCCACCCGGGGCCGGCGGGTGAGGCGCGTCGGCCGCCAGGCGGATCAACCGGGCCGTCCACGCGGTACGTGGCATCATCACGAGCGGGTCGTCCCGGGCCCGGGGAGCGGTCGGACGCCGGCCGGCGCCCCAGGCCGGGCAGGAGGAGGTGCTCGTGGCAGAGAAGAAGACCGGCGCGGGGTCGGCGGTGCCCAAGAAGCTCTACGAGCGGGAGCTGCTGCGGCTGCAGGTGGAGCTCGTCAAACTGCAGGAGTGGGTACGGTCCGAGGGCGAGCGGCTGGTCGTCGTGTTCGAGGGGCGGGACGCCGCCGGCAAGGGCGGCGCCATCAAGCGGGTCACCGAGCACCTCAACCCCCGTGCCGCCCGCATCGTGGCGCTGCCCGCGCCCACCGAACGGCAGCGCGGCCAGTGGTACTTCCAGCGGTACGTGGAGCAGCTGCCGGCCGCCGGGGAGATCACGCTGTTCGACCGCTCCTGGTACAACCGGGCCGGTGTGGAGCACGTGATGGGCTTCTGCACCAAGGAGGAGCACGCGCGCTTCCTGCACCAGTGCCCGATCTTCGAGCGGATGCTGGCCGAGGACGGCGTCATGCTGCGCAAGTACTGGTTCTCCGTCAGCGACGACGTGCAGGAGCAGCGCTTCCGCGCCCGGCTGGAGGACCCCACACGGCGCTGGAAGCTGTCCCCGATGGACCTGGAGTCGCTGACGCGCTGGGAGGAGTACTCGCGGGCCAAGGACGAGATGTTCGTGCACACCGACATCCCGGAGGCGCCCTGGTACGTCGTGGAGAGCGACGACAAGCGCAGCGCCCGGCTCAACATGATCGCGCATCTGCTGTCGACGGTCCCGTACCACGAGGTGGAACCGCCCGTGCTGGAGTTCCCGCCGCGTCCGCCGCGCACCGGCTACGAGCGCCCGCCGCGGGCCATGCAGACGTACGTCCCCGACCACGCCGCGACGCTGGCGTGACCCCCAGGCCCACGCTCGTCGTGGTCAGCGGCCCGCCGGCCGCGGGGAAGACGACCCTCGCCCACGCGCTCGCCCGTGCCATCGGCTGTCCCGCCGTCTGCCGCGACGAGATCAAGGAGGGCATGGTGCACGCGACGCCGGGCTTCGTCGCCGGGCCCGGTGACGCGCTCACGCGGCGGACGCTGCCCACGTTCTTCGCGGTCCTGGAGGTCCTCGCCCGGGCCGGGGTCACGACGGTCGCCGAAGCCGCCTTCCAGGACCGCCTCTGGCGTCCCGGACTGGAGCCCCTGAAGGACCTGGTCTCGCTGCGCGTCGTGCACTGCGTGGTCGACGCCCGGGTGGCACTGGAGCGGACCCGCAGCCGGCTCGAGGACAATCCGCTGCGCCGGGCCCACGCCGACGCCCCGCCCGCCGACGCCGCCGCGCACGAGCGCGCCTACCGGGCGTTCGACCGCGTGTCGGTCGACGCGCCCTGGATCGAGGTCGACACCACGGACGGCTACCGGCCGGGCCTGGCGGAGATCGTGGCCTTCGTCGACGGCGGGTAGGCGCGCGACACTTCGGGTAAGTCGATTGCCCCGCCCCGGCGTAGAGGGAGTGTGAGGCAGCTGGAGTTCAGGGATTTCTACCGCGCCGACCGGGACGCGTGCCTGCGGGCCGTGCTCGCGGGCACCGGCGACCGGCAACTGGCCGAGGACCTCGTCGCCGAGGCGTTCACCCGCGCCTGGGTGGCCTGGCCGAAGGTCAGCCGGCACCCGGCGCCGCGCGCCTGGGTCGTGCGTACGGCCTTCAACACCCGGATCTCGTGGTGGCGCAGGCGGCGGCGTGAGATCGCCGTGGACGGCGTACCGGATGTCCCCGCCGCGCCGGGCGGCGACGACGCCGTGGACCCCGGGCTGCTCTCCGCGCTGCGCCGACTGCCCCAGCGGCAACGGGAGGTGATCGCCTACCGGGTCTTCCTCGACCTGGACACCGAGGCGACCGCCGCGGCGCTCGGGATCGCCCCGGGCACCGTGACCGCCCATCTGTCGCGGGCGATCGCCACGCTGCGCGGCCAACTCGTGCATGCGGAATCCCCGGAGGAAGGCCGATGAACCAGCAGGATCTCGACGTACTGGACGCCCTCAGGAGCTCACTCGACGACGTCACGTCCGACACACCCGTGCAGCAGATCGAGGCGGCGGGCCGGGCGCGCCGGAACAGGCGGCGGATGGCCGGAACGGGGGTGGTCGTCGCCGCGGCCGCCGGGCTCGTGCTCAGCGCGCAGGGTGTCGGCAACCCGTCCACGGCCCCGCCGTCCGCCGGCGGGGCCGCGGTGCACGTCCGCACCGCGGCGTACAGCGTGGACACCCGGGCCGACGGCACGGTGCACGTGACGACCTTCGGCAAGGAGGCGTACTTCGCGGACCACGAGGGGCTCGAAGCGACGCTGCGCGAGGCCGGGTTCCCGGTGCTGATCAAGGTGGGTGAGTTCTGCAAGGGCCCCGGTGACGGAGAGCTCGACCCGAGCGGCGTCGGGCCCGGGGTGCGGGACGTGATGAAGGGCGAGGAGGGTGAGGACGGCAAGGTCACCTTCGTGTTCACGCCGTCGGCGATGCCGGCGGACACCCAGCTGTTCATCGGCTTCCTCGACGAGGCCCAACTGGCCGAGGTGAACGGCAATCCCGGCTCGATCGAGCGGCTCGTACCCACGGACGAACCGCTGCAGTGCACGACCGACACCCCGCCGGCGCACGTGCGGCCGTAGCGCGCGGCCGCGGCCGGCCAGGGCGCCAGCCCGGGGCGGCCGCGGTCCGGCCGGCCAGGGGCATCCGATACGGTCTGGGTGTGACCGAAGACATGCACACGCAGTTCGAGCGGGGCACCGACGGCCCCAAGGTGATCGTCACCGGTGTCGACGGATCCGACTCCTCCTGGCGCGCGGCCGCGTACGCCGCGGGCCTGGCCCGTCGGCAGAACGCCCTGCTCGCCATCGTGTACGTCCAGC
Source organism: Streptomyces sp. NPDC051940 (assembly GCF_040680895.1). Taxonomy (NCBI): domain Bacteria; kingdom Bacillati; phylum Actinomycetota; class Actinomycetes; order Kitasatosporales; family Streptomycetaceae; genus Streptomyces; species Streptomyces sp. NPDC051940. The sequence goes on from NZ_JBFAXR010000071.1 coordinate 6,643, forward strand.
CGCCGCTGGCCGGCGCGGCGGCGTTCGGCGCGCCGGTCGCGGACGCGACCGAGGAGGTCGCCCAGGAGCTCGCCGACGAGATCCGCCGCACGGCGGAGCAGCTGCGCGGGGTCTTCGAGGTGCGGTGGGAGTTCCACACGCTGCACGGCGACCCGTATCTGGGCCTGGTCCAGGCGGCGGACGACCTGAAGGCGGACGCGGTGATCGTGGGCGCTTCGGAGCAGGCGGGGCACCGGATCGTCGGCTCGGTGGCGGTCCGGCTGGTGAAGGCGGGGCGCTGGCCGGTCACGGTGGTGCCGTAACACCGGGCGCCGGCCTGTCACGGTCGTGGCGCGGAGGCACCGGGTGCCATCCGTGTCCGCCGTGTCGCGCCCCGGGGCGCGGTGCGGCACCGTGGGAGGCATGACCAACCACACCTATCGCGTCACGGAGATCGTCGGCTCGTCGCCCGAGGGCATCGACGCGGCCATCCGGAACGGCATCGCCCGCGCCGGCCAGACCCTGCGCAACCTCGACTGGTTCGAGGTCACCCAGATCCGCGGCCAGCTGGACGGCGGATCGGTGGAGCACTGGCAGGTGGGCCTGAAGGTGGGCTTCCGCCTGGAGGAGGCGGAGGACTGACACCCTCCCGCCGGGAACACCGGCCCGCGGAGGACTGACACCCTCCCCCTCCCGCCGGGAACACCGGCCCGCGGTCCCTCTGCGGGCCGGCTTCACCGGATGCCTCCGATGATGCCCTGGCGTTCACGCTGGGGAGGAATCGGACCCCTGCGGGGCAGGGCGGGGAATGGCGATTCGCCGTTAGGCGGATCGCCGTTGTCAGTGCCGGCGGATACGTTGCTTGGATGACGACAGTGCAGCAGGCCAAGGATGCCGGGTATGCCCGGTATACCTACCGGCTGCGGGTGTCGTCTGCCGCCCACATGGGGTTGTGTGGCGAGTGGGACCGTTGCCGGTGGGTGTGGAACGAGTGTGTCGCCCGCTCGAAGAAGGCCCATAGGGACGGGGAGTTGTGCGGTCCGGCTCGGCTCGACAGGATGCTGACCGACGCCCGTGCCCGAACGCCGTGGCTGGCGGAGGGCTCCTCGGTGCCGCAGCAGCAGGTGGTCCGCGACTTCGGCAGGTCGCGGGCGAAGGCGCTGAAGGACGTCAAGAATCGGGTTGCGCAACGGCGGCGGGCAGGGATGCCCCGGTTCAAGATGAAGCGGGAGGCGCGCCCGTCGCTCAACTACACCCGGCGCGGCTTCCGCCTCCATGACCGTCGGCTGCATCTGGCGGGCGGGATCGTGTTGAGCGTGGTGTGGTCCCGTCAGCTGCCTGCCGAGCCCTCTTCGGTGCGCGTCTACCAGGACAGCCTCGGGCACTGGTACGCGAGTTTCGTGGTGCCCGCCCAGGTGGAAGCGCTGCCCGCCACGGGCCGCAGCATCGGTATCGACTGGGGAGTGAGGGAAACCGCGACCACCACCAGCGATGCGCATGACCTTCCCCACGCCGAGCACGGCAAGAGCGCCGCCCAGCGCCTCGCCCGCTACCAGCGCATGATGGCCCGCAGAAAGCCCGCCCGGGGTCGGGCCGCGTCCAAGGGCTACCGCGCCGCCAAGACCAAGACGGCGCAGCTGCACGCGAAGGTGACCCGTCAGCGGACCGACACCGCCCGCAAGTGGGCCAAGCGGGTTGTCCGCGACCATGACGCGGTGGCGGTGGAGGACTTCCGGCCGAAGTTCCTCGCCAAGACGACGATGGCGCGCAAAGCCGCCGACGCGGCGATCGGCGCCACCAAACAGGCCCTGATCGAGATGGGCCGCAAGCACGGACGGGACATCCGCCTAGTGCATCCCGCGCACACCACCATGGACTGCGCGGCGTGCGGAGCGAGAACCAAGCACGCACTCCCTCTTTCCGAACGTACCTACACCTGCACCGCGTGCGGAGCCGTCTCGCCCAGGGACAAGAACTCTGCCCGCGTGATGCTGGTCCGGGCTGGTCTCAACCCGGCTGGTGCCGAGGGCGCAAGACCTCCACGAGCGCTGCTCGCGAAGGCAGCCTGAGCCAGGAATCCCCTCCCACCAGGGAGGGGAGGATGTCAACGTGCGTCGATCACCATCAGCGCCGTGTGCAGCGACGTACGGGACTCCGCGGAGTCGAGGGACACGCCCAGGATGCGCTCGATGGTGCGCAGGCGCGCGTAGAGCGTGGGGCGGCTCAGGCCCGACGCGCGGGCCGTGTGGGTCTTCGAGCCCGCGCAGTCCAGATGCGTGCGCAGCAGCGGCAGCAGGCTGTCGCCGGTGCGGGTGTCGTGGTCGAGCAGGCGGCCCAGCTCCGTCTCCGCGAACGTCTGCAGCCGGTGGTCGTCGCGCAGCAGCGCGACCAGGCCGCGCAGCCGCAGGTCCGTGGAGCGGTAGAGGCGGTTCGCCCCGGGCATGGTCAGTCCGACCTCGGCGACGTGTTCCGCCTCGGCCAGCCCCCGCGCCGAGGCCAGCAGCCCGGCGGACGCCGGCGCGGTGCCGGCGACCCAGCCGTCCGTGCCGCCGCGTCCGCTGAGCCGCTCGCGCAGTCCGGCGGCGACGACGCCGAGCGCGTGGTCGGCGCCCTTGGGCGGGCAGGAGATCAGCGCCGAGACGGTGCCCTCGCGGCGGATGGAGGCGATGACCGTGCCGCCGGAGGCGGCCACCGACTGCCGTACGGCGGCGAGCAGCCGGCGGTCGGCCTCGCCCTGGCTCAGGGCGTCGGTGCCGGGGCGGCGCGGCAGGCGCACGGACAGCGGCGCGTAGCCGCTGCCGGGGGTCAGGCCCAGCGCGGTCGCCCGGGCCAGGGCCTCGGACTCCTCGCCGATCCGGCCGCTGAGCAGGTCGTCGAGGAGCCCGCCGAGGGCCTGGACGACGAGCGCGTCCCGCTCCCGCTGGATCATGCGGTGCAGCTGCAGGGACTGCGCGGCGCGCTCCAGGACCGTACGGGCCCGTCGTACGTCGGGGGTGCGGGCGGGCAGCACGAGACGGCCCCACCGCTCGGAGCCGACGCCGACGGGGACGGCCGTCCAGGCGGAGTCGTCGGCCGTGACGTCGTGCAGGCGGGAGCGCTCGGCCCACTGGTACAGCAGGTCGGCGGTGGAGGTGTCCAGCGCGCTGAAGGCCAGCACGTGCCGGCTGACGTCCTCCAGGACGAGGGAGGCGCCCAGGGTCTGGGCGGCGCGCGTGACGATGTCGGTGGTGGAGGCGCGGGCGAGGTCGAGGGAGGTGAAGACCTCGTGGGTGGTGCGGGCGAACTCCACCTCCTCGTACTGGTCGGCGACGATCAGCCGGTGCACCTGCTGGGTGACCTCGACGAAGCGGATCCGGCTGGCGAGCGTCACCACGGGCAGCGCGAGCGAGTCGGCGAGGGCGCCCAGGTGCGCGGGCAGCGCGGTGAGCTGGCCGCCCAGCTCGATCACCAGCCCCGCCGCCTGCTGCGCGGCCAGCATGGTCAGGTACGCCTCCGCCCGGTCGGCGCCGCCGGCCAGCGGGCTGCCGGTGGTCAGCACGAGCTCGCCACCCTGCAGCAGGTCGGTGAGGTCCGTGAGGTCGCTGATGTGCACCCAGCGCACGGTCCGGTCGAGATGGTCGTGGCCGCCGATGACCGTGGGCCGGCCGGCGGCGACGACGGACAGCTGGAGGACTTCGCGGATGCTGGGCTGCATTGACACATCGTAAAGATGACCGGCCCGATCTGAACAGTCTGTCGGTCCGGGCTCTGGAAGTCTCACCTCGGGCGGGCGACCGAGGTCCCGCCCGGAGCGCCGGTATCGCGACGCGCTCCGTGTGACGAAGCGAGGGTGAGGATTGTCGTGTCGAGCAGCGACCTGACGCGCGTGGGCCACTGGGTCAACAACAAGGCGTTCCCCGGTACGAGCGGCCGTGCCGCCGCGGTGACGAACCCGGCGACCGGCGCGGTGTCGCGCGAGGTGGCGCTGGCGCACGTGGCGGACGCCCGTACCGTCATCGAGGCGGCCGCGGCGGCGTTCCCGGCGTGGCGCGACACCTCGCTGGCCAAGCGCACCGCGATCGTGTTCCGCTTCCGTGAGCTGCTCAACGAGCGCAAGGACGAGCTGGCGGCGATCATCACGAGCGAGCACGGCAAGGTGCTCTCCGACGCGCTGGGCGAGGTGACCCGCGGCCAGGAGGTCGTGGAGTTCGCCTGCGGCATCCCGCACCTGCTCAAGGGCGGCTTCTCCGGGAACGCCTCCACCGAGGTGGACGTCTTCTCGACCCGTCAGCCGCTCGGCGTGGTCGGCATCATCGCCCCGTTCAACTTCCCGGCCATGGTGCCGATGTGGTTCTTCCCGATCGCGATCGCCTCCGGCAACACCGTGGTGCTCAAGCCCAGCGAGAAGGCGCCGTCGGCGGCGCTGTGGCTGGCCGAGCTGTGGGCCGAGGCCGGGCTGCCGGCGGGCGTGTTCAACGTGTTGCAGGGCGACAAGGCGGCCGTCGACGAGCTGCTCTCCCACCGCTCCGTGAAGGGCGTCAGCTTCGTCGGATCGACCCCGATCGCCGAGTACGTCTACGCCACCGGCACGGCCCACGGCAAGCGCGTCCAGGCGCTGGGCGGCGCGAAGAACCACGCCGTGATCCTGCCCGACGCCGATCTGGACCTGGCGGCGGACGCGATGGTCAACGCCGGGTTCGGCTCGGCGGGCGAGCGCTGCATGGCGATCTCGGCCGTGGTGGCCGTCGGCGGCGTCGCCGACGAGCTGATCGCGAAGATCTCCGAGCGGGCGAAGAAGATCCGCACCGGCGACGGCACCCGCGGCTGCGACATGGGCCCGCTGGTGACCGCCGCGCACCGCGACAAGGTCGCCTCCTACGTCGACAAGGCCGAGCAGGAGGGCGCGACCCTGGTGCTCGACGGCCGCGAGGTCGAGGCCGACGGCGGCAAGGACGGCTTCTGGCTCGGCCCGACGATCATCGACAACGTCACCACCGAGATGAGCTGCTACCGCGACGAGATCTTCGGCCCGGTGCTGTCCGTGCTGCGGGTGGAGTCGTACGAGGACGCCCTGGAGCTGATCAACTCCAACCCGTACGGCAACGGCACGGCCATCTTCACCAACGACGGCGGCGCCGCGCGCCGCTTCCACAACGAGGTCGAGGTCGGCATGGTCGGCATCAACGTGCCGATCCCGGTGCCGATGGCGTACTACAGCTTCGGCGGCTGGAAGAACTCGCTGTTCGGCGACACGCACGCGCACGGCACCGAGGGCGTGCACTTCTTCACCCGCGGCAAGGTCGTCACCACCCGCTGGCAGGACCCCAGCCACGGCGGCCTGAACCTCGGTTTCCCGCAGACCACGGCGTGACGGAGCCCGCTGCCATGACTCTCATCCCCACCGAGCCGGACCTCAGCGGCGTCGCCCGCACCTACGAGCTCGACCGCAAGCACGTCTTCCACTCCTGGTCCGCCCAGGCCGAGCTGAACCCGATGGTCATCACCCGGGCCGAGGGCAGCTACGTCTGGGACGGCCAGGGCAACCGGCTGCTGGACTTCTCCTCCCAGCTGGTGAACACCAACATCGGCCACCAGCACCCGTACGTCGTCGAGGCGATCGCCGCCCAGGCGCGCACGCTGGCGACCGTCGCGCCGCAGCACGCCAACGACCAGCGCTCCGAGGCGGCGCGGCTGATCACCGAGCGCGCCCCGGGCGAGCTGAACAAGGTGTTCTTCACCAACGGCGGCGCCGACGCCAACGAGCACGCGGTACGCATGGCCCGGCTCACCACCGGCCGGCCCAAGGTCCTCTCGCGCTACCGCTCGTACCACGGCGGCACCGAGACGGCGATCAACCTGACCGGCGACCCGCGCCGCTGGGCGAACGACAAGGGCGACGCGGGCGTCGTCCACTTCTTCGGCCCGTACCTCTACCGCAGCCACTTCCACGCCACGACCGAGGCCGAGGAGTGTGCGCGCGCGCTCGCCCATCTGGAGCAGGTCATCCAGCTGGAGGGGCCGCAGACGATCGCGGCCGTGCTGCTGGAGGCCATCCCGGGGACCGCCGGGATCATGATCCCGCCGCCGGGGTATCTGCGCGGGGTGCGGGAGCTGTGCGACCGGTACGGGATCGTGTTCATCGTCGACGAGGTGATGACGGGCTTCGGGCGCACCGGCTCGTGGTTCTTCTGCGCAGAGGAGGGCGTGGAGCCCGATCTGCTGACCTTCGCCAAGGGCGTCAACTCCGGCTACGTACCGCTCGGCGGCGTGGTCATCAGCGACCGGATCGCGCAGGAGTTCGCGCACCGCCCGTACCCGGGCGGGCTGACGTACTCCGGCCACCCGCTGGCGTGCGCGGCGGCCGTCGCCGCTATCACGGTGATGGAGCGCGACGGGATCGTCGAGAACGCCCGGCGGATCGGCGAGGAGGTGTTCGCCCCCGAGCTGGCGGCGCTCGCCGCGCGGCACCCCAGTGTGGGCGAGGTCCGCGGGCGGGGCGTGTTCTGGGCGGTGGAGCTGGTCGCCGACCGCGAGACCCGTGAGCCGGTGGCGCCGACCGGCGGCACCAGCCAGGTGATGGCGGCGGCGGTGGGCGCCTGCAAGGAGCTGGGTCTGCTGCCGTTCGCCAACTCCAACCGCCTGCACCTCGTGCCGCCGTGCATCGTCACCGAGGCGGAGGCCCGGGAGGGGCTGGGGATCGTCGAGAAGGTGCTGAGCCGGGTGGACGAGCTGGTGAAGTGACGACGCGGTGGTGAAGTGACCCGCGCGACAAGGGCGCCGGTGCCCGACAAGGGCACCGGCGCCTTCGCTTGTCTACTGGATCGTCACCCGGTACAGGCGGTCCGATCCGTCGGGCTGGCCGCCGTTGTTGTCGGCGTTCGTGGTGCCCATCCAGAACTGGCTGGCTCCCGGGACCGTCGCGATCGCCCGCAGCCGGCCGTAGGTGCCGACCCAGTACGAGGTGGCGCTGCCGACGCTCTCCGTGTCGCCGGTGATCGGGATCCGCCACAGGCGCTGGCCGCGCAGGGTCGTCATGTAGATGACGTTGCGCACGATCGCGATCTGCGCCGGCGACGCCTCGGACACCGACCACGTCTTCTTGGGGTTGGTCATGCCGGAGACGCTGCAGGAGCCCTCGCAGGTCGGCCAGCCGTAGTTGTTGCCGGACTTGATGAGGTTGAGCTCGTCGAAGGTGGAGTTGCCGAGCTCGGCCTCCCACAGCCGGCCGTTGCGGTCGAAGGCCAGGCCCTGCGGGTTGCGGTGGCCGTAGGAGAAGACCCGGGTGCCGAACGGGTTGCCCGGGGCGGCCGCGCCGGTCTTCGTGATGCGCAGGATCTTGCCGTTGAGGGAGCTGAGGTTCTGGGCGTTGCTGCTGGACTGGGCGTCGCCGGTGGCCACGTACAGATAGCCGTCGGGGCCGAAGGCGATGGTGCCGCCGTTGTGGTAGCGGTTCTTGGCGATGCCGCCCAGGATCTGGGTGTAGCCCGACAGGGTGGTGCCGTCGAACTGCATCTTGGCGATCCGGTTGCCCTCGGACGCCGTGTGCATGAAGAACACGTCCTTGTCCGTGGTGCCGTTCCAGGTGGGTGACGGGGCGACGCCCATCAGGCCGCCCTCGCCGTCGGTGGTGACGGAGTTGGGCACGGTGCCGACCTGGGTGCGGGCGGTCGCGGTGACCTTCCAGACCCGGAAGTGGTCGCGCTCGGTGACCAGGGCGGTCGGGTTGGTCTGGTTCGGCAGGAACGACATGCCCCAGGGGATCGTCCAGTTGCTGGAGATCTGCGCCGGGGTCTGCGGGAAGCCGCCGTCGGGGTCGCTGCAGGCGCCGGTGGTGAACGTCTGGGAGTTGCTCGCCGCCGAGACGTTGCGGGCGGCGTCCAGGGCCACGGCGACCACCGTGTAGCTGGTGTTGCACGACAGCGCGGACACCGTCAGGGAGGTGGCCGGCGGGCTGCCGGTGACCTTGCCGAGCGGGCTGGTGCTGCCCGCCGGGCGGATCTGGTACTCGGTCACGCCGCGGTCGTCGCTCGAGGCGCCCCAGGAGAGGTTCGCGGTGGTGGCGGTGACGTTGGACGCCGGTGACAGGCTCGCCGGGGCGGTCGGGGCGCTGGTGTCCGAGGTCAGGGTGCGGCAGATGACGTTCGGCGAGGCGAGGGAGACGTTGCCCGCGCCGTCCCGGGCGATGACCGTCAGGTCGTAGGCGGTGTCCGGGGTGAGGCCGGTGAGCTGCTTGCTCGTGGCGCTGCCGGCGGCCTCACTGATCTTGTTGCCGTCCTTGTAGATGTCGTACGCCGCGACCCCGGTGTCGTCCGTCGAGGCGCCCCAGGACAGGTCGACGGTGGTGTCGGTGATGTTGGCGCAGCCGGGCTGGCCGGGCCGGGTGGGCGGCGTGGTGTCGGCGATGTAGGCGCGCAGCCGGTCCAGGTTGGGGCCGCCGTCGGCCGTGTTGGCGGTCAGCCGGATCGTGTTGTCGCCGGCGGTGAGCGCGGCGCTGAAGGTCGCGTCCTGCCAGGTGGTCCAGGCGCCGGTGACGGGGAAGGACTTCGCGGCGACGACCGTGGTGCCGTTGACGGCGATGGCCATCGGGCGGTCGACGCTGCCGCCGTTGGCGAAGCGGACCTCGAAGTCGACGGTGGCCGCGGCGCCGGAGTTGACGGTGAGTTCGAGGTAGGAGCCCACCGCGTTGGTGAGGTTGACGAAGCCGCTGCCGGTGAAGCCGGCGTGGTTGGAGTCGACGGTGCCGGAGGACATGACGCCGTTCTCCGCCTGGTAGTCGGTGAAGGCGCGGGCCACCTCGACGTCGAGGAAGTCGAGGTTGGGGCCGCCGTTGACGGTGGTGGCGGTGAGGCGGATCTTGTTGGTGCCGGCGGTGACGGGCGCGGTGACGGTGTGGGTGACCCAGTTGGTCCAGGCTCCCGTGCCCGGGAAGCTGGGGGTGGCGACCGTGGTGCCGTTCACGGCGATGGCCATCGGGCGGTCGATGGTGGTGCCGTTGGCGTGCCGGATGCCGATGGTGGCGGTGCCGGCGGTGGCGGCGGTGACGGTGAACTCCACATACGAGCCGGTGACGTTGTCGCCGTTGACGAAGCCGGTGCCGGAGTAGCCGGCGTGGTTGGACTCCACCACGCCCTGCGAGATGACCGCGCTCTCCGCCTCGTAGCGGGTGGGGGCCGCGGCGGCCGGTCCGACGGCGGCGAGCAGCGCGGCGAGCACGGCCAGCACCAGGGCCACCAGCCCCGCGCCCGACCGTGCGCGTAACCGGGGATGCGGTTGTCTGCGCGGGTTCCTCATGGAAGTCCAGTCCCTCCCGGCCCAGGTACGACCTCGTGACAGCGATTGTTAGGAAAGAAACCTAACAGAAACCTAGAAGTGATGTCGTGATCGCGTCAAGCTATGGGGAAGCGTTTTCTGCTCCCGCCCTCACCGAGCGAAGGGAGAACGACCTCATGGCGCTCCGACGACTCACCGCCGCGCTGGCGGCGTTGGCGACCGTGGCGGCGACCGCCGTCACGGTGCTCGTCACCGCTGCCGCACCCCCGGCCCTGGCCCTGGAGAACGGGCTCGCCCGCACTCCCCCAATGGGCTTCAACAACTGGAACACCACGCACTGCACCGGCACGTTCAACGAGGAGATGATCAAAGGGGTGGCCGACACGTTCGTCGCCCAGGGCCTCAAGGACGTCGGCTACCAGTACGTCAACATCGACGACTGCTGGGCGCTGCCCAGCCGCGACTCCGCCGGCGATCTGGTCCCCGACCCGGTGCGCTTCCCCAACGGGATCAAGGCCGTCGCCGACTACGTGCACGCCAGGGGCCTGAAGTTCGGCATCTACACCAGCGCCGGCACCAAGACCTGCAACACCAACGGCTTCCCCGGCGCGCTCGGCCACGAGCAGCAGGACGCGGCGCTGTTCGCCTCCTGGGGCGTGGACTACCTCAAGTACGACAACTGCAACAACCAGGGCGTCGACGCCCAGTCCCGCTACACCGCGATGCGCGACGCGCTGGCCGCGACGGGCCGGCCGATCGTCTACAGCATCTGCGAATGGGGCCAGAACAAGCCGTGGCTGTGGGCGCAGGGCGTGGGCAACCTGTGGCGTACGACCGGCGACATCAGCGACAACTGGACGTCGATGATCGGCAAGGCGCACACCAACGACGACCTCGCCCCGTACGCCGGGCCCGGCAACTGGAACGACCCGGACATGCTGGAGGTCGGCAACGGCGGCATGACGGCCACCGAGTACCGCACCCACTTCAGCCTCTGGGCGATGATGGCCGCGCCGCTGCTGATCGGCAGCGACATCCGCAGCGCGTCGGCGACCACCCTGTCGATCCTGAAGAACACCGACGTCATCGCCCTCGACCAGGATCCGCTGGGCCGGCAGGCGACGATCGTGTCCTCGGCGGGCGGCCTGGTCGTCTACAGCAAACCGCTGGCGAACGGCGACCGGGCGGTCGCCCTGCTGAACGAGACGAGCGCCACGGCCACCGTGAGCACCTCGGCCTCGGCGGCCGGACTGGGCGGCTCGTCCTCGTACCGGCTGACGGACCTGTGGACCAAGGCCGTCAGCACCACGACCGGTTCGATCAGCGCGTCCGTGCCGGCGCACGGCACCACGGTGTTCCGCCTGGCGCGCGCGGACCGGGCGCCCGTGGACTGGTACCAGGCGGAGGACGGCCTGGTCTCGGACGGGGCGGTGGAGTCCAACCACGCCGGGTACACCGGCAGCGGCTTCGTCAACACCGCCAACGCCGCCGGTCCGTACGTCGAGTGGACGGTCCCGGCCGCCCAGCCGGGCAACGCGACGCTCGGCATCCGCTACGCCAACGGCACCACCGCCGACCGGCCCCTGGACGTACGGGTCAACGGGACGGTGGTGGCGAGCGGGGTCTCGTTCAACGGCACCGGTGCCTGGAGCACCTGGCAGACGGCCACGCTGACCGCCGCGCTGCAGGCCGGGGACAACACCGTGCGGGTGACCGCGACGAGCGCCGGCGGCGCACCGAACCTCGACCGCCTCGACGTCCAGCCCGGCGATCCCCCGCCGCCCGTCACGACGTACCAGGCGGAGGGCGCGTCGCTGGCCGGTGCCGCCCGGGTGGCGAGCTGTGCGGAGTGCGCCGGCGGGCAGAAGGCCGGCTGGATCGGCAACGGGGCGGCCAACACGGTCACCTTCGGCGCGGTGTCCGCCGCCTCGGGCGGCAGCCACCAGCTGACGATCGCGGCCCTGGTCAACGGCACCCGCAGCTTCACCGTCACGGTCAACGGCGGGGCGCCGCAGACGGTGTCGTTCACCGGCACCAGCTTCGCCACCCCGATCACCAGGGCGGTGACCGTGACGCTGAACGCCGGGACCAACACCATCCGCTTCGGCAACGACACGGCGTACGCGCCCGACCTCGATCAGATCACGGTCACCTGATCACGTCACGGTCACCTGACGGGACCACGGTCAGGTGACCGGTCCGGTGCCGGGCCGCCGACGGCCCGGCACCGGCTCACAGGGTGATCCGCTCCCCGGGCTTCAGCAGGTGCAGCCGCTCGTCCAGCCCCGCCGCCGCGAAGGCCGCGGCCAGCGTCTCGGCGCCCTGGGTGAAGTGCTGCCAGTGCTCGAAGTGCACGGGTACGACCTGGCGGGCGCCCAGGATCCGCGTCGCCTCGGCGGCCCACGCGCTGGACAGGGTGAGGTACTCCCCCGGCAGCAGCGGGGTCTGCACCCCGCCCGCGAAGAGCACCGCCACGTCCGGCTCGGGGAAGCGCTCCGCGATGGCCCGCACCACGTCGAGTGAGGCGTTGTCGCCGCTGACGTACACGGTGGGCAGGTCCTCGCCCGAGAGTACGAAGCCGGTGACCTCGCCGACGATGTGCTCGGTGCCGTCCGGGCCGTGCTGGGCGGGCACCGCGGTGACGCGCAGGACGCCGCCGTCGGGACGCGGCAGGTCCAGGTGCTCCCATGCGGGCAGGGCGCGTACGACCGGGCCCATCCGGGTGGCGGCGGACGCGGTGGACAGGGTGAGCGCGGCGCGCTCGACGTAGGCGCGGCCGGCGTGGTCCATGTTGTCGGCGTGCTGGTCGTGGGAGAGCAGCACGGCGTCGACCTCGCCCACCTCGGCCTCGGTCAGCGCCGGGCCCGCCGTCTTGACCAGCGTGGTGCCGGACGGGCTGGGGTAGTCGCGCGGGGCGTCGAAGGTGGGGTCGGTCAGCAGGCGCACGCCGGCCAGCTCCAGCAGGGCGGTGGGGCCGCCGAGGTACTGGGCGGTGAAGGGGTGCTGCGCGGTCATGGTCCTGCCTCTCGTTCGGTGTGCCTCCAGCCTGCCGCCCGGCGGACGGAGCCGGTGAGGGGTCCGGCTGCCTGCGATCGATAGATTTCCGCCATGGGATACACGGTGGGCTGCCTGGTCTTCGACGGGGTGCGGGCCTTCGACTACGCGGTCGTCAGCGAGGTCTTCGCCGGCCGGGCGGCGCGCGGTCTCGGCTTCGGGCTGCGGGTGTGCGGACCGGGTGAGGAGCCCGTACGGCTCGGGGCGGGCCTGACGCGTGTCCCGGACGCGGGGCTCGCGGCGCTGCGGGAGTGCGACCTGGTGCTGGTTCCGGGCGTCGAGGAGCCGACGGCCGCCCGGGACGGGGCGGTGCTCGGGGCGCTGCGCGAGGCGCACGGGGCCGGGGTGCCGGTGGCGTCACTCTGCGCGGGCGCGTTCGTCCTGGCCGAGGCGGGCCTGCTGGACGGGCGCACCGCCACCACGCACTGGAACCTGGCGCCCGAACTGGCCCGCGGCTACCCGCTGGTGGACGTCCGGCCCGAGGTGCTGTTCTGCGGGGACGGGGAGATCTGGACCTCGGCCGGGGTGGCGGCGGGCATCGATCTGTGCCTGGACCTGGTGCGCGGCGCGCACGGGCAGGAGGCCGCCGCGGCCATCGCCCGCGCCATGGTCACCGCCCCCTTCCGCACCGGCGGGCAGGCGCAGTTCATCCCCTCCCCCGTGCCCGCCGGGGAGGATCCCCTGGCCCGGGTGCGCGCCGAGGTCCTGCGCGGGCTCGAGCGACCGTGGACGGTACGGGCCATGGCGGAGCTGGCGCTGATGTCGGAGCGGTCCTTCGCCCGGCACTTCACGCAGGGCGCCGGCGTGCCGCCGCTGCGGTGGCTGCTGGAGCAGCGGCTGCTGGCGGCGCAGCGGCTGCTGGAGACCACCGAACTGCCGGTCGGCGAGGTGGCGGAGCGCTGCGGGTTCAGCTCCGCGGTGGCGCTGCGCCCGGCGTTCGTGCGGTTCACGGGACTGGCGCCGCGCGAGTACCGCCGCGCCTTCCACGGTGCCGGGTGAACCCCGCCGGAGGGGGTCGGGGATCATGAGGCAATGCATCCGGACGACTGGCACCTCACCGACGACATCGACGACTTCCTCGCCCACGCCGGCGAGTTCCTGCGCTCGCGCCCCGCGCATCACACCACGCCGCTGTCGGTGACCGACAAGCTCCGCACCCTCGGCGAGGCCGCCTACGGCCCCGGCACCACCCTCTTCGGCCGGCTGGAACGGGACGGCGACGTACGCGCCACCTTCTACCGGCTGCCGGGGCGCGGGCTGAGCGTCACCGCCCTCACGCCCGAGGAGGCCGACCACCTGGCCGGCCGGCTGCTCGACCTCGGCCACTCCCTCCCGTACGTCACCGCCGACGAGGACACCGCCACGGCCTTCGCCGCCGCCTGGCGGCGGCGTACTGGAGCGACGCCGGCGCTCCGCGTCCGGCTGCACCTGTACCGGCTGGGCACGCTCACCCCGCCGGAGCCGTTCCCGGCCGGCCGCGGGCGTGTGGTGGGAGAGCAGGACCACGAGCACCTCATGGGCTGGTGCCGCGAGTTCGCCGCCGACGTCGGGGAGGACGTCACCATCGACGCCTCCACCTGGGCCGGCACCCGCTTCGCCGAGAAGAGCTACACGTACTGGGAGACCCCGGACGGTGCGCCCGTCTCCATGGCGGGCGTGAACCCCCTGGTCGGCGGCCAGGTCCGGGTGGACCCGGTGTACACCCCGGCCCACCTGCGGGGGCGGGGCTACGCGGCCGCCGTGACGGTCGAGGTGAGCCGGGCCGCGCTGGCCGCGGGCGCGCGCGAGGTCGTGCTCTACACGAACGCGGCCAACCCCACCAGCAACGCCCTGTACCAGCGCCTCGGTTACGTCCACCTCACCGACGTCGCGGTGTACGACTTCGGGTAGGGCCGGACCGGTGCGGGGCGCTGGGCCGCCCCGCACCGGGCGGTCGCCGGTGCGGTGCGGGCCGCCCCGCCACCGCCGGCCGGCAGGTCAGCCGGTGTACTGCACGAGCACCTTCAGGTAGTCGTACGGCGCCTGGCTGACGCCGCTGCAGGAGTCGGCGTCCGAGCCGCCGGCGCAGGCCCGGTCGCGGTTGACGGACCAGTAGGTGAGCCGGGCGATGTGGTGCTGCTGGGCGTAAGCGAGCATGGTCTGGAAGTCCTGGATCCGGACCAGCTCCCCCGCCACGTCGGTCTTGCCGTTCATCGACGACAGACCGATCCGGGCGTACGTGGCCGTGTCGCTGTAGCCGTACGCCGCCTTCACCCGGGCCTTCAGGCCCTCCATCGCCTGGGTGGTGAGGGTGCCCATGTTCGTGGAGCCCCCGCCGAAGTCGAACGGCATGATGCACCAGATGTCGTTCGCGAGCCCCGAGGCCGCACCGCGGTTGATCATGTCGACGCCGGTGGAGTCGGGGCCGGAGGTCGTGGTGCCGAAGGTGATGACCGTCTTGATGCCGGGGTTGTTCTGCTTGACGGTCTTCAGGGCGTCGATCACCCGCTGGCGGACGGTCGCGTTCTCCCACTCGGTGTTCTCGATGTCGATGTCGACGACCTTCAGGCCGTAGGCGTTGATCACCTTCTGGTAGGCGCCGGCCAGGGCGGAGGCGCTGGTGCACTTCTCACCCAGCTTGGTGCCGCTCCAGCCGCCGAAGGAGATGATGACGTCGCCGCCGGCCTGCCGGATCGCGTTGATCTTGGCCTGGTCGTTGCCGCCGGTCAGCGGGCGGGAGCCGTCCCACGCCGGATTGCAGGTGCCGTCGGAGAGGATGAAGGCGAGGGTGAACCACTTCACCCCGGTCGCGTTCATCACCGACACCGGGTCGGGCGGGCTGCCCCAGCCTAAGTACTCGTACGGCGCGACGGCCATCCCGGGCGTGCCCGGGCCGGTGTCCGGGCTGCCGAGGGTGAGCCGGTCGAGGTTGGGGCCGCCGTTCGCGGTCGTGGCGGTGGCCCGCACGGTGTTGGCACCCGCGTTGAGCGTGGCGTTCACCGTCTTGGTGGCCCAGGTGTCCCAGGTCCCGGTGCCGGGGAAGGAGGCGCCGGAGGCCACGCTCACGCCGTTGACCGTGACGTTCATGGGCCGGTCGGTGGTGGTGCCGTTGGCGTACCGGAGCTGCAGGCCGTAGTCGCCGGCCGCGGCGGCGTTCACCGTGAACTCGACGTACGAGCCGGTGACGTTGTCGTAGTTGACGAAGCCGGTGCCGGTGAAGCCGGTGTGGTTGGACTCCACCAGGCCCTGCGAGACGGTCGCGTCCTCGGCCTGGTAGTCACTGGACGCGGTGGGCGCGGTGACGTCCAGGTAGTCGAGGTTCGGGCCGCCGTTCACGGTGGTGGCGGTGGCCCGCACGGTGTTGGAGCCGGCGGTCACCTGGGCGGTGAGCGTCTTGGTGGCCCAGGTGTCCCAGGTGCCGGTGCTGGGGAAGGAGACGCCCGCCGCCACGACGGTGCCGTTGACCGCGATGTCCATCGGCCGGTCGGTGGTGGTGCCGTTGGCGTAGCGCAGGGCGAGCGTCGCCGTGCCGGCGGTGGTGGAGCTCACGGTGAACTGGACGTAGGAGCCGGTGACGTTGTCGCCGTTGACGAAGCCGGTGCCGGAGTAGCCGGTGTGGTTGGCCTCCACCAGGCCCTGCGAGATAGTCGCGTTCTCCGCCTCGTAGCGGGTCGGGGCGGCCTGCGCGCCCGGTGCGGTGACGGCGAGCAGCCCGGCCGTGGCCGCCGCGACGGCGGCCGCCGTCAGGGCCCTGAGTGGTCTTCGGACGTTCACACGGAAGCTCATCAGCCCACATCCAGGTAGTCGAGGTTGGGTGCGCCGCCGCCGGAGCCGGCGATGACGCGGATGGTGTTGGTCCCGGCCGTCAGCGGCACGGTCAGGGTGCTGTCCGCCCAGGCGTCCCAGCTGGCCGTCGGCGGGAACGAGCGGCCCGCGGCGACGGTCGTCCCGTTCACCACCACGTCCATGGGGCGGTCGGCGGTGGTGCCGTTGGCGTACCGGAGGGTGAGCGTGGCGGTGCGGGCGCTCGCGCTGCTGACCGACCACTGCGCCCAGGCGCCGGTGGCGTTGGGCGTGTTGACGAAGCCGGTGCCGGAGTAGCCCGTGTGGTTGGTGTCGACGGTGGTTCCGGTGATGAACGCGGCGTCCTCCGCCTCGTAGCGGGTCGGGGCGGGCCCCGTCGCCGGGGTGGCGTACGCCGTGCCGATCCATGCCTCGTCGACCCGCAGCCGCTTGTAGCGGGTGGTGTCGGTGGAGGCGGCGTGGGTGCTGTCCACCTGCAGCCGTACGTAGCGGGCCGTGACGGCCGTCAGGTCGATGCCCTGGATGCCGCGCCGGCTGGCCAGGTTGCCGGTCTTGACCGGGCTGCCCCAGGTGGTGCCGTCGTTGCTGACGTAGACCTTGTAGCCGTTGATCCGCGCCGACTGCTCGGTGCCGGAGCGGGCGTACGCCACCGAGTCCTCGCGCTGGTTGAGCCCGAGGTACTGGATCTGCCGGGCCGCGCCCAGGTCCCAGGTGAGGGAGACGGGCAGGGTCTTGTTGCTGTCCCAGTACGTCAGATAGCTGCCGTCCGCCGCGGCCGACGCGCCGTGCCCGGTGGCCGAGGCGCCGGCGCTCATGGTGTACGACGAGGGCGGCAGGATGCCCTCGCGCCCGGCGGAGGTGACCTTGAAGACCGTGTCGTAGGGGTCCCATGTGCCGAGCCCGTTCAGCGTGAGCACGCCGCCGGTCTGGGTGAAGGGGATCTCGGCGCCGGTCCGCAGGTTCGTCACCCGGGAGATCCGGTAGCCGTTGTCCCGTACCCGCAGGGTCGAGGTGGTGGGCGGGGTGATGACGTGGATGTAGTGCTGGTCGGGGTTGGCCCTGCTGACCGTGGTGACGCCGTGGGCGCCGTCGTTCCAGAAGCCGGGCTTGAGCCCGCCGTACATATAGCCGCCGCCCTCGGTGCCGTGCAGGGACTCGGCGATCTGGTCGAGGTAGCCGTCGGCGAAGGTGTTGAAGGACTCCTGGTTGGCGGGCATGCGTCCGTTGACCATGGGGGTCTCGGCCATCAGCGCCTTGACCGAGGAGCCGGCGTTGGTGACGAACCGGCCGAGGGTGAGCAGCCGGTCGACGCTCGGGTTCGATCCGTCGTACCACCAGGCGCCGGAGCTGGGCAGTTTGAAGTCCGCCTCGGTCAGCCGGGGTGCCGCCGTGTAGACCGCCTGGGGGTAGTCGTACGACGGGGTCATGCCCGTCTTCTGCTCGTTGCTGATCATGTCCATGATCGACGTGTCTTCGTTGTTGTTGCTGATCGTGTAGTCGGGCCGCTGCTGGTAGATCTTGGCGTAGAGGCCGTTCTGCTCCCAGTAGGCGTTGTCGTTGTCGATCCAGAAGCCGCCGAGGCCGGGGTAGCGGTTCATGACCTCGAAGAAGAGGTCGTACGAGTACTCCCCGAAGCCGTCGCGGGTGGTCAGGTCGACCGAGTGGCCCTTGTACGCCGAGTAGGCGGCGGAGTCGAGCCACTCGTGGCCGCCCTCGGCGTGCCACTGGGGGTCGTCGGTCATGTAGAGGATGGTCTTCATGCCCCGGGCGTTGGTGGCCGCGATCAGCTCGCCGAGGAAGTCGCGGTTGGTGCGGCAGCTGCCGGGGATCGCCGAGGGCCAGGGCCGGGCGTAGCCGAGCCGGCTGTGGAAGGTCGCGAGGACGAGGTACCCGGCGTGCAGCTTCTCGGCCTCGTCGACCCAGTAGTCGGCGTCCCAGCCGCCGTTCGTGACGTCGGCCTCCCAGCCGCTGCAACTGGTGTGCTGCGGGGAGGTGCGCTCGCCCCAGTGCAGGAACAGACCGCCCAGCGACCCGCGCAGGAAGTCCTGCCGCGGGTGCTGGAGGTCCGCCTGCGCGGCCGGGGCGGGCAGGAGCAGCGCGGCGAGGAGGAGCGCCGTCAGGGTGACCGCACAGGTGCGCAGGCGGGGTCTCATAGCGCCGGTCCCTCCAGATAGTCGAGGTTCGGGCAGCCGCCCGCGCCGGTGGCCGTGGTACGGACCGTGTTGGCGCCCGCGGCCAGCGGCACCGGGACGGTGACCGTGCGCCAGGTGGTCCAGGCGCCGGTGGGCGGGAAGGAGACGCCGGTGGCGACGGCGGTGCCGCCCACGGTGATGTCCATGGGGCGGTCGGCGGTGGTGCCGTTGGCGTAGGCGACGACGAGGTTCGCGGTGCCGGCGGTGGTGGCGTTGACCTGCCACTCGACGTAGGAGCCGGGTTCGTTGAGCGTGTTGACGAAGCCGGTGCCGGAGTAGCCGGCGTGGTTGGAGTCGACGGTGCTGCCGGCGGAGTACGCGGCGTTCTCCGCCTCGTAGCGCACCGGTGACGGCCCGCAGTTCTGCGTCGAGCCGCCGCTGGTACTGGTCCGCAGGGCGCCGCCCGTGGTGTTGGTGCTGCTCGCCACGCAGTAGCCGGTCACCGTCTGGAAGAGCATGTCCGTGGAGCTGCCGCTGCCCCGCTGGGCGGTGAAGCGGTCGAAGCGGATGCCGGTGGACTCGTTGGCGATGACGGCGGGCCGGTCGTCGTTCGCGGCGAAGCGCACCTCGCTGTCGGTGAAGCGGACGTTGTCGGCGCGCCGGATGTACCAGCCGTAGGCGGGGCGGGTGCCGATGCTGTTCGGGTTGTAGGTGGTGGAGGCGTTGGTCGGCACGGCGGTGGAGAGGGCCGCGCTGCCGCCGGGGACGGTGATGTCGACGTTGTCGAGGACGATGTCGCTGATGCGACTGCTGCCGGCCTCGCCCCACAGGGTGGGGCTGAAGGACGGGCTGGAGCCGGTGGCCTTGATGTTGGTGTAGGTGATGTTGCGGACACTTCCGACACCGGGGCTGTTGCCGCAGCGTTTCCTGTTCCCGATC
This sequence comes from Streptomyces sp. NPDC051940, assembly GCF_040680895.1. NCBI lineage: Bacteria > Bacillati > Actinomycetota > Actinomycetes > Kitasatosporales > Streptomycetaceae > Streptomyces > Streptomyces sp. NPDC051940. Next base: position 25,779 of record NZ_JBFAXR010000071.1, read on the forward strand.
TTGATCATGATCGGTGAGTGGACGTCGGTCATGGTGATGTCGCGGTAGTGGACGTCGGAGATGTTCGCGCCGTCCATGGAGACCATGCCGAGGCCGGACTTGTCGGAGCCGACGACGGTGATCCGCTGGAAGTCGTAGTCGGTGAAGTCGCCGCAGGTCTCGGAACCGAACATCAGCGCGTTGCAGCAGCCGGCGGAGAGGTAGGAGTCGGTCACCGTGACATGGCCGTTGGGGAGTTTGGCGCCCAGGGCGTAGTCGCTCTTGAAGGCCAGGGCGTCGTCGTTGGCCTCGAAGTGGGCGTTGGTGATGGTGACGTTGGTGGTGCTGATGATGTTCCAGCCGTCGCGGTCCATCGCGGTGTCGAGCGTCAGCCGGTCGGAGACGACGGTGTCGCAGCCGTTGATCAGTGCGGCGAAGTGGCCGCCCTCGCGCAGGGTGATCCCGCTCAGGGTGAGGTTGCTGCAGCGGGTCAGCGAGAGGATCTTGTCGGCTTCGCCGGAGGCCGGGTTGCCGGTGATCAGGTTGCCCGCGCCGTCGATCCTGCCGGAGCCGGTGAAGCCGATGTTGCTCAGGCCGTCGCCGTAGAACATCGCGTTGTGGAAGTGGCTGTGGCCGTAGTCCTGGTAGGCGTCCCAGGGGTTGGCCTCGGGTGGGTCGTAGGCGTCGGCGCTGGAGCCGAGGATGGTGCAGCCGGCGTCCAGGCGGATGAGGACGTTGCTCCTGAGGTGGACGGTCCGCTTGGACTTGAAGTCGCCGGCGGGGCAGACGACGGTGCCGCCTCCGGCGGTGGCGGCCGCGTCCACGGCCTGCTGGATGTCGTCCGAGTCGTCGGTCGCGCCGTCGCCGACGGCGCCGTAGTCGCGGATGTCGAACTCCGCGAGCGGTACCGGAGAGGCGGTGGCAGCGGTGTCCCGTACCGGCTGCGCGACGGCGACGGGCTGCCAGAGTCCGAGCACGACGCCGAGAACCACGACGAGTAAGAACCTGCGCATGCTGTGCCCCCTCAGCTGATCGAGATCTTGTCGACGTTGGGTCCGCCGTTGGCGGTGGTGGCCGTGGCCCGGATCGTGTTGGCGCCGGCGGCCAGCGGCACGGTCATGCTGCTGGTGGCCCAGGTGGTCCAGGCGCCGGTGGGGTTGAAGGAGCGGTTCGCGGCGACCACGGTGCCGTTGACGGCGATGTCCATCGGGCGGTTGACGGTGGTGCCGTTGGCGTAGCGCAGGTCCAGCGTGGCGTTGCCCGCGGCGGCCGCGGGAACGGTCCACTCGACGTACGAGCCCACCAGGTTGTCGTAGTTGACGAAGCCGGTGCCGGTGTAGCCGGTGTGATTGGACTCCACGACGCCCTGCGAGATCACGGCGTCCTCGGCCTGGTAGTCGACGGCGGGCGTCGAGACCAGCTGGTAGCCACGCATGTTGCGCAGGAGCAGATAGCAGTCCTGCAGCGAGCCCGAGGTGTCGCCCAGCGAGCGGTAGATGCCCCACTTGGGGCGCACCCGGTCGTCGAGGAAGGTGTCGACGCCCGATTTGGTCGCGTCGACCAGGGTGGTGCCGTCCTTGGCCAGGATCCAGCGCACACTGCCCGAGGTGCCGTCGCCGATCTTCAGCTGGAAGTCGACGTCGACCCACGAGTCGTGCAGGGGCACCAGATCGGTGCGGCCGACCAGGATGTCCGGCTCGAAGATCTTGAACTCGATGGTCTGCGCCCCGTTCACCCGGCGCAGCGACATCACGGTGATCGGCGAGGTTCCGGTGCCGGGCTGCTTGGTCTGCATGATGTGGGTGAAGGTGGTGGTCGCCTTGAGCGAGCTCGGTATGTACATCTGGTACGTCATGCGCCAGGTCTCGCCCGGCTTCCAGAGCAGGTACGAGGTGCTGCTCGTCCGCATGCCGGTGACTTCCTGCCGCTGACGATCGGTTGACGTGTCCCGGTCAACCATGTGCATGTTGAAACGGAAGGTGTCGCCTTCGGGGTAGATGTGCGGCTGTCCGGCGGGGTGGGAGTCCGCCCGGTCGTCCTCGATCGTCTCGAACGCGCCGAGCCCGACCGAGGCGGGCGACGGTGACCACCGCAGGGCCCAGGACGTGGCGAGAGGGGTGACATCCGCGGGTCCGGACGGTGGAGCGTAACCGGGCGGCGCCGCGTAACCGGCGGCCTGGGCGCGCGCGGACGACGGGATGGCCGCCGCGGCGAGACCGCCGAGCGTCGCGCCGAGGACGCCGCGCCGGGAGGCGCCGGCGCGGGGTCCGCTCTCGGGACGGGGGGTGTGGGCCATGCGGGTCACCTCTCTGTGAGTGGGGAGTTGCCGGGCTTGCGGTACGTGAACGTGCCGTCGCCGGGCCCGTCGGTGAGCGCCCGCAGCACCGGGTGGTCCGGTGACAGGGCGCAGGCCGGGTCCGTACGGGCGGCGTCTCCGGTCAGCGCGAACGCCTGGCAGCGGCAGCCCCCGAAGTCCTGGGTGCGCTTGACGCAGCTGCGGCAGGGCTCGGACATCCAGTCGGTGCCGCGGTAGCGGTTGAACGCCGGCGACTCGTCCCAGATCCAGGCCAGCGGGTGGTCGCGGACGCTGGGCGGGTCCAGGCCGGGCAGCGACGCGGCGGCCTGGCAGGGCAGTGCCGTGCCGTCGGGCGTCACGGACAGCGAGACGGCACCCCAGCCGCCCATACAGGGCTTGGCTACGCCGTCGAAGTAGTCGGGCACCACCCACACCAGCTCGCACCGTCCGGCCAGTTCGGCGCGGCGGCGCTCGACCACCGCGGCCGCCTCGGCGAGCTGGGTACGGCTGGGCAGCAGGGCGTCGCGGTTGGCCAGGGCCCAGCCGTAGAACTGGGTGTTGGCGAGCTCGATCCGGTCGGCGCCCCATGCGGCGCCGAGGTCGATGACGTCGTCGACGGCGTCGAGGTTGCTGCGGTGCAGCACGATGTTGACGCCCAGCGGCAGGCCGGCGGCGCGGACCAGGGCGCAGGCGCGCTCCTTGTCGGCGAAGGAACGGCGGCCCGCGATCAGGTCGTTGGCGACGGGGTCGGCGTGCTGGACGGAGACCTGCACGCTCTTCAGACCGGCGTCGGTGAGCGCGGCCAGCCGCTCCCGGGTCAGCCCGACGCCGCTGGTGACCAGCTGGGTGTAGAGGCCGGCCTCGTTCGCGGCGGCGGTGATCTCCGTCAGGTCGGCGCGCAGCAGCGGTTCACCGCCCGAGAGGTGCACGTGCACCACTCCGAGGGCGGCTGCCTCGCGCAGCACGCGGATCCAGTCGCCGGTGGTCAGCTCGCCGGCTCGGCGGACCAGTTCGAGGGGGTTGGAGCAGTACGGGCAGTGCAGCGGGCAGCTGTGCGTCAGCTCGGCGAGCAGCGCCCACGGCCGCGGGGCGGCCGACGCCGCGGCTGGGTGGGGCGCGTCGGCCGGGGCGGGGTGCGCGGCGTCCGCTGGGGCGGGGTGGGCCGCGTCCGCCGGGGCGGGGTGGGGCGCGTCCGCCGGGGCGCTCATCGCAGCCAGCCCTTCTCGCGCAGGCCCGCCAGGAAGGGCGGTACGTCCCCGGCCACCGGCGCGCCCGGGAAGGCGGCCGCCAGCTCGGCGACGACGGCCGGGACGGTGCGGCGGCCGTCGCACAGGCGCAGGACGCGGGCGGCGCGGCCGGTGAGGACGACGACCTTCTCGGGCAGGACCAGGAGGTCGGCGCCCCGCACGGGGTCGCGGCGCAGGAGGACGCCGGGCGCGAGGGCGGGCGTCCAGGGTTCGGCGGGCGTGGTGGCCGCGGATTCCGCCGGGCGTGAGGAGGCGTGGGTCGTCATCGGCCGTCGCCCTCCTGCGGCGCGTGCTGCACGGCGTCGAGCAGCGACCACAGCACGTCGCACTTGTAGCGCAGGGCGGCCACCGCGCGGTCCTGGTCGGCGGGTTCGCGGGCCCAGTCCAGCACCAGGGCCAGGGCCTCCTTGCTGTCGCGGCCCCCCTGGTCGATCCGGGTACGGAAGTAGGCCAGCCCCTCCGGCTCGATCCACCGGTAGTGCTGCTCGAACGCGTCGATCCGGGTGCGCATGATGTCCGGCGCGGCCAGCTCCGTCAGCGAGGCGGCCACCGCCTGCAGCGGACTGCCCAGCCGGCAGAAGTTGACGTAACCCTCGACGGCCAGACGCACGCCCGGCAGCACCCGCTCGCCGGACAGCAGGACCTCGCGGTCGACGCCCGCCGCCTCGCCCAGGCGCAGCCAGCGCTCCAGCCCGCCCTCGCCGTCGCGCGGACCGTCGTGGTCGGAGATGCGGCGCAGCCACATGCGGCGCAGGCCGGGCGTTTCGAGCTTGGCGGTGATCAGGGCGTCCTTGACGGGGATGTGCCGCTGGTAGTGGTAGCGGTTGGTGATCCAGCGGCGGATCTCGGCGGGGGTGAGCTCGCCCGCGTGCATCCGCAGGTTGAAGGGGTGGCGGTCGTGGTAGCGGTCGCGGGCGACGGCCCGCAGGCGCTCTTCGAGGCTCTGCGGGTTCGGCTCCGGCGCGGCGGAGGCGCTCACGGTCTGAGGGCTCGACGCCGCGGAGGCGGAGGCGCCGTCGGTCTGGGGGCGGTGGCCTTGGGGAGTCACAGCTCGATCACCATTCCGTCCTCGGCCACGTCCAGGCCCAGCTCTGCGAGCTGCCGGTGCCGGGGGTCGGCCGGGTCGACGAGGGGGTTGGTGTTGTTGAGGTGGGTGTACAGACAGCGGCCGGGCAGCCGGGACAGCCGTTCGGCGGTGGCCTGGATCGGCAGATGGCCCATCGCGGTGGCGGACTTGGCGCCGAGACCGGCGGCCACGGGCTCCTCGTCGTCCCAGAAGGTGCCGTCGGCGAACACCACGTCGGCGCGTTCGGCGGCGTCGCCGAGGGCGTCGGGCCAGGTGGCGATGCACGGTGCGTAGAGCACGCGGCGGCCCGTGGCGCGGTCGGTGAGGCGCAGGGCCACCGACCAGGTGCCGTCCGCGTCGTCGGGGAGGCCGGCCGCATAGCGGGGGCGCTTGCCCGAGACGGGAAGAGCGTCGACGAGGATCTCGGAGCCCGGTTCGAGGGGCTCGGGGCTGCCGTAGTGCGGCAGCCGGTGCCAGGTGAGTCCGGTGTACGGGGCGAGGACGTCGTCCAGCCGTAAGCCGGAGTGCAGGGCGTGGCGTACGGCACCGGTGGTGTGCAGGTGCAGCGCGTCGCCCTCGCGCAGCCGGGCGATGCCGAGCGTGTGGTCGAGTTCGGCGTCCGTGAGCAGCACGCCCGCCACGGGGGTGCGCCGGGGTTCGGGGCCGGGGTGCAACTCGGGGTGCTCCTCGAGCTGTTCGCCGAGGTCCGGGGTGGCGTTGACGAGGAACCAGCGGCCGGGTGCGGACCGTACCGCAAGGGCGGCGTGGCGGCGGCGCCAGTGCCGGTGGACGCGTGCCCCGCGACAGCCGGGGCACGCGCAGTTCCACTGGGGCACTCCCCCGCCCGCCGCGGTCCCGAGGACGCGCAGCAGCATGGGTCGCGCCTCGGTCAGAGGTCGGTCAGGGCGTAGGCGGTGACTTCCAGGGCGGTGTCGACGACGACGTAGCCCGGGGTCTCCCAGGTCTCGTCCGACTGGGCTTCCTGGACGGTGGGTTCTTCGATCACGGTGGCTGCCTCTCCGGTAGGGGTCCGGTGGAGCGGGGAATCGCTTCACCGGATCTGTTAGGAAAGTTTCCTGACGATGCCTCGCACGGGAAGTTACTGCCGTGACGAGGCACGGTCAAGACTAGGAACGGCCGGTTGCGTACCGGCTAAAGATCCGATCTATCGCGACCGGGCGCTCGCGGGGGCGCGACACGCCGATCGTAGCGAGAAAGCGGTTTCTCGCCCAGGGGCGGGCGGCCCTGGGGCGAGCGGACGGCGGCGCGCCTCCGGAGGGCCGGGGTGTACGGGTCCGCGTACGCCCCGACCAGGGCCGTACAGGCGGACCAGCCCTACGATGACCCCATGTCCGATCACGACCGTCCCGCACCCCCGGCCGTCCACCGGCACGAGCGGATCCCGGACCGGGAACAGCTGGAGAGCGCCAGCCAGGTCTTCGCACTGCTCTCGGACCCGACGCGCCTGCATCTGCTGTGGCTGCTGGCCGAAGGGGAGGCGGACGTCTCCGAACTGGTGGCGGCGAGCGGCGCGGCCCGGCCCGCGGTGAGCCAGCACCTGGCCAAACTCCGGCTGGCGAGCCTGGTGCAGTCCCGCAAGGAAGGACGCCGCGTGGTGTACGCCCTGCGCGACGGCCACCTGCGCCGCCTTGTACTCGAGGCCCTCAGCCACGCCGACCACCGGGTGACCGGGGAGCCCTGGCACGCCTGACGCCGCGGCGGCGGCGGACGCGCTCCGGCGGGGGTTGGGGTGCGCCGCACGGGGGGCTTGGGGTGCGCCGCACGGGGGTGGCGAGTGGCGCGCCAGGCGCGAAGGTACGCGGGGCGCGCCGCATGCAGCGGCGGAAACACGCTCGCACGTGGACGCCCGAGGTCCCGCCGCAGGCGAAGCCCGAGACCGCACACGGGAGGCCAGCCGCACAAGTGCGCGGACACCTCAGGTCGCACACCGCACGCAGGGGCCGAGGCCGCACACGCGAGGCCTGGGACGCCACACGTATTAGACGTTGATCGGGTCTCCCTCGATGGACCGGACCACGAACGCGCAGGAGCACAAAGCCGCGCTACGCGCAGACGTGGGCGCGCCGCCCACGCGAGGCCGGGGCGGGTACACAGGGGAACCCGAGGCCACGTCGCACCCGAAGATCGCGCGACACGCGGCTCTGGGCGCGCCGCCCCCGCGTGCCAGGAGGCCCCACCCCCCGCGGGAGCCCGACGGGCACACCCCCGCAGTCCGACGCCCGCCGCACGCGGGAGCCCAGGGCCGCACCGCACGCAGACCGTCGCTCGCCGTCCACGCGAGGCCACACCGCACCCAGAGATCGCGCGACGCGCGGATCCGGGCGCGCCGCCCCGCGTGCCAGGACGGGCTTACACACGGGAGCCCAACGGCACACCCCGCAGTCCGACGCCCGCCACACGCGGGAGCCCGAGGCCACGCCGCACGCGGACCGTCGCTCGCCGCCCACGCGAGGCCGGGGCGGGCTCACACTGGGGAGCCCGAGGGCGCGCCGCGCCCGGAGTCCGGCGCCCTCCGCGCGTGGGAGCCCGTCGCGCCCCCACGCGGCACCGATGCGCTCCCGGCGCCGCGAGGTGCGCCGCACGGGCAAGCCCCGCACCCCGCACGCGCGTGAAGCGCGCGCCGCCGCACCCGCCGCGGGCTCGCCGCCCCACCCGCCTCGGGGTGGCCGCCCCAGCCGCCTCTCGGTGGCCGCCGTACCCCCTGAGGGGTCGCCCGCGACAACCGCGGCCCGCCGTGCGAGGCCCCTCGGAGCCCTCCGGGATCCGCCGGCCGGGGGGCGGAATACTCCGGCCCGGGGTACCGTTCTGTCATATGCGTGCGCAGTTGCGCACATATACATCGACGACCGGACCGGCCGAGAGGGCACGAGCCATGTTCTCCGTACTGCGCAACCGCACCTACCGCCACCTCTTCACCGCCCAGGCCATCGCCCTGGTGGGAACCGGCCTGGCCACCGTCGCGCTGAGCCTGCTGGCGTACGACCTGGCCGGGGCCGACGCCTCGGCGGTGCTGGGCACGGCCCTGGCGATCAAGATGGTCGCGTACGTCGGCATCTCCCCCGTGATCGGCGCCCTCGGCGACCGCGTCCCGCGCCGCGGACTGATGGTCGCCGCCGACCTCGCACGCGGCGGGGTGGCGCTGGCGCTGCCGTTCGTGACGGAGATCTGGCAGGTGTACGCCCTGATCTTCCTGCTCCAGTCCGCCTCGGCGGCCTTCACGCCCACGTTCCAGGCGACGATCCCCGAGGTCCTCCCGGCGGAGCGCGACTACACCCGGGCGCTGTCCCTGTCCCGCCTCGCCTACGACCTGGAGAGCCTGTTCAGCCCCGTCCTCGCGGCCGGACTGCTCGCGGTGATCACGTACAACTGGCTGTTCTTCGGCACCGTCGCCGGCTTCCTCGCCTCCGCCGCGCTCGTCGTCTCCGTCGTCCTGCCCCGGCCCGCGCCGGTCGAGCGCACCGGCGGCCCGTTCGCGAAGGCCACGTACGGTGTGCGGCTCTTCGGCGCCTCGCCCCAGCTGCGGGCGCTGCTCGCGCTGAACGTCGTGGTCGCCGCATCCGGCGCCATGGTGATCGTCAACACCGTCACCCTGGTGCGCGACCAGCTCGGCCACGGCGCCGGCGACGTGTCGTTGGCCCTGGGCGCCTTCGGCGCCGGGTCGATGGCGGTGGCGCTGCTCCTCCCCCGCGTCGTGGAGCGCACCGGCGACCGCCGCCTGATGCTCCCCGCGGCGGCGGTCCTGACGGCGGTCCTCGCCGCGCTCACGGCGGGCCTGGCCGCGGGGCTGCTCGCGTGGCCGGCGCTGCTGGGGGCGTGGGCGGTGCTGGGCGCCGCGACGTCGGCGGTCCTCACCCAGACGGGCCGGCTGATCCGCGGCTCCGTCCGGCCGGCGGACCTGCCCGCCGCGTTCGCCGCCCAGTTCTCCCTCTCGCACGTGGCCTGGCTGCTGACGTACCCCCTCGCGGGCTGGCTCGCCTCCCGTACGGGGATGACCTGGGCGGCGGGGGCCCTGACGGTGATCGCGCTCGTCGCGGTGACGGCGGCGTGGCTGCTGTGGCCGGCGCGCGGGACCGGCTCGACGCGGACGCTCACGCGGGCGGGGCGGCTGACTCGCGAGGAGACGACGACGGCGGCGTAGCCCGCGACGCGCCCGCGGCGATGAGTTCCGCCGCGCCGTCCGGTCCGTACTCTCACAAGCGATCAGCCCTACCGGAGGAACCCATCATGACCGCGACCTACACCTTCGACGTCTTCTCCAGCCTCGACGGCTACGGCGCCGCCGGCGGCGACTGGACCGGCTACTGGGGCAAGCAGGGCCCCGAGCTGCTCGACCGCCGCCTCAGCTCGTACGACGAGGAGCAGCGGATGGTCTTCGGGGCCAACACGTACCGGGCGTTCACGGGGATGCTCGCGTCGAGCACCGAGGACTCCGACGTACGCGACCCCTGGGTCACCCGGATGGTCAACCTGCCCGCGACGGTGGTGTCGACGACGCTGGAAGGCCCCCTCGACTGGCCGGACGCGACCCTCGTGAGCGGCGACGCCGTCGACGTCGTGGCCCGGCTCAAGCAGGAGTCCGACGTGCCGCTGCGCTCGCACGGCAGCCTGTCGATGAACCGGGCGCTGATGGCGGCCGGACTGGTCGACCGCGTCCAGGTGACGCTCTTCCCGGTGATCACCGGCCGGACCGGGCTGGACCCGGTCTTCCGGGGCGCGGCCGACTTCGACCTGGAGCTGCTGGAACACCGAACGCTCGACGGCGACATCCAGGAGCTCATCTACCGTCCGACCCTGCACGCCTGAGGCCAAATACGGTCGCCCCCCATCCGGTGAGGTTGACTGCGCGGCATGGCCCAACTGCGCACCGACCGCCTACTCCTTCGCCGCTGGCGGGAGTCCGACCTCGGCCCCTGGGCGGCGATGAACGCCGATCCCGAGGTCCGGGAACACCTGGGCGCCCCGCTGACGCGGGAGCAGAGCGACGCCTCGGTGGCGGACATGCGGAGCGCGTTCGACGAGCGCGGGTACGGGTGGTGGGCGGTGGAGGTGCTGGGGACCGGCGAGTTCGTCGGCCGGGTCGGGCTGGACGCGGTGGACGCGAGCCTGCTCGGCCTCCCCGAGATCGTCGCGTCGACCACGGTCGCCAACGCACGCTCCCAGGCGGTGATGCGCCGCCTCGGCATGACCCGCGACCCTGCAGACGACTTCGACGACCCGACCGTCCCACCGGGCCCGCTGCGCCGGTGTGTGCTGTACCGGATCCGCCCGTGACCAGTGCCTTCCTCGACCGGCGGCGTTGAGAAGCGGGTCGCTGGAAATCCGTGCGCCACGCGTGTCGAGAACGCCGCCCCGGCTCCGTCCTGTGTACGTCAGGGGCCCACAACGGGCCCACGCGACGCAGAAGGAGAACCCTCATGGCGATTCAGCGGATGGACAACGTCGGCATCGTCGTCGACGATCTCGAGGCCGCACTCGCGTTCTTCACCGAGCTCGGCATGGAGATCGAGGTCAAGGCGGCGATCGAGGGCCGCTGGGCGGACCGCACCGTCGGACTCGACGGCGTCCGGAGCGACATCGCGATGCTGCGGACCCCGGACGGCCACGGCAAGCTCGAGCTGGTGCGGTACCGCAGCCCCGCGGCCGTCAACCCCGGGCCCGAGAACCCGCCGCCCAACACGCGGGGCCTGCACCGTGTCATGTTCGCCGTGGACGACATCGACGACACCCTCGCCCGCCTGCGCCCGCACGGCGCGGAGCTCCTCGGCGAGGTGGCGCGGTACGAGGACAGCCACCGGCTGTGCTACCTCCGCGGCCCCGCGGGCATCATCGTCGCCCTCGCCGAGGAGATCGGCTGACCGGCCGACCGACCGGAACCGCTGGATCGACCGCGACCGCCGACCGGAGGAACAACCATGCAGCCCAACGAGATCGCCGAAGTCCTGAACCGACCGCTCAGCCGGGAACTGCTGGCCCGCGACATGACCCGCCTGGCGTACGTCGCCAAGGACGGCACACCCCGCAACATCCCGATCATCTTCACCTGGAACGGCTCGGAGGTGGTGGTGTGCACCCCCAAGAACGCCCCCAAGCTCCACGCCCTGCGCGCGAACCCGATGGTCGCCCTGACCATCGACACCGAGGTGCACCCGCCCAAGATCCTGCTCATCCGCGGCCGGGCGGAGCTCGATTACGTCGACGGCATCCCGGCCGAGTACCTCCAGTCGACCAGCACCTACGAGATGACGCCGGAACAACGGGTCGTGTGGGAGGCGGAGGTGCGTTCGCTCTACGCCGACGGCATGGTCCGGATCGTCGTGACCCCGACCTGGGCGAAGCTGATCGACTTCGAGACGACGCTGCCGAGCCCGGTGGAGGAGCTGATCCGGCAGCGGGAGGAGCGCCGGCGCGACTGAGCGGTCAGGCGTTCACGTCGTACGCCCGGCGCAGCACGGCGGCGACGGTGTCGTCGACGTCGTCGACCCCGGTGAGGGCCAGCCGTACGTCCATCTCGTCGCCGAACCCTTCGCCGTCAGCAGCCGCCCGCCGGGGGTCTCGCCCGGCAGGCGCAACCCCACGTCCACCCGGGTGCGCGTCGTCGGCCGCACCCGGGCGAAGGTGCGCCGCGGGCCCACCAGGGCCACGAACGTCTTGCGCGCCTGCACGGTCACCTCGGGCAGCTCCGCCGCCCGCAGCAGCACCGCGTCGAGCACCGGCCGCAGCTCCGGCCGGTCGGCGTACTGCGCGTCGATCAGCTCGTCCGGGCTCTGCCGGAGGAAGGCGGGGTAGCCGAAGGTCTCGTGCACCAGCAGCATCTGGGCGTAGCCGCGCACGCCGTGGCTCTCCAGCCACGCGCGCAGCTCGGCCTCAGCGCCCGGCGCGAGCGCACGGATGCGCTCGTTCCACACCGCCAGCGTCTCCCCGGAGCCCTGCTCGAGGAGCCCGACCTGCCACGCCCGCATCTCCTGCCAGGACCTGACCTGGGGTTTCTCCGCCACGGGGCCAGACTAGCCGGACAGCAGACGGTCCCGAGTCCGTGACCTCGCGCCGGTACGACGAAAGCGCCCCGGACCGGCGACTCCGTCGACGGCACCAAGCGGAATGCTGACCTCCTGTCCAAGTGATGTAACGATCACGCACATCCGGGAGATCGCCGATCTCGGCGGGCATCATCGACCTGGCCGGCCGAGCCGATCGGACCGGATGACCACACACGGGGGATGACCATGCGCGCTGCCCGCACCGACTGGAAGACCTACGCCCTGGGGACCGCGGTCCTCGCCGCCCTCCTCTCCACCACGGCCTGCGAGTCGGACGGCAAGGACAACGCCTCGGCGCCCACCCCGTCCACCACGCCGAGCGCGACCGGCGGCTCCACCGAACCCGGCAGCGGGGAATCCGGCGCCGCCGACGGCTCGCAGGTCACCGACGACTCGGGCTCGGACAGCTCCGGCGGGTCGGGCGGCACCGACGACAGCGCGACCGGCACCGCCGCCTGCGCGGCCGGTGACGTCTCGGTCTCCGCGACGCTCTACCCGCACGACGAAGCCCGGCACATGCTCCTGACGGTCACCAACACCGGCGACAGGAAGTGCACCCTCTACCGCTATCCGATCGTCCGCTTCGACAGCGGCCGCGAGGACCAGGTCGGCCCGCTGGAGTCCGCGATGGACGACGTCACGATCGCGCCGGGCGCCAAGGCGTACGCGGGCATGCTGCTGTTCCGGATCGGCGCGCCGACCGACGCCGTGGAGACGGTGACCGTCAGCCTGCAGGGGCCGGTCTCCAACGAGGATCCGGACAGCGCGCCGGTCAAGGTCACCCTGCCGGACGAGGCACCGTTCCTGAACATCGACGACAACCCCGGGGTCTCGTACTGGAACGCCAGCCGCGAGAAGGCCGAGGACTACATGTTCAAGGCGGCCGGCGGCAACTGACGCCCGCCCCGTCCGTCACCCGCGGCCGGCCGACTCGCGCCACTCCTTGCTGATGCTGCGCATCAGGGGCGGGTAGACCAGCACGTGCCGGAACGGGGCGATCAGCGCCATGTACGCCCTGCCGAACCAGCCGTTCGGCTTCACCAGCACCGCCATCTGGCCCCGGTAGCCGCCGTGTTCGGTGTCCGGGACCCAGCTCAGGTGCATCACCCCGTGCACGGTGCTGTTGGCCATCTCGGAGGCCCACTCGTCGTCCGTCAGGTACACCGACGTGAACGGCAGGCGCTCGAACTCCGGGCCGGGCGGGGCATCGCGCAGGTCCTGCGGGAGACGGTCGCGCAGCGTGCGGACCCGGGTGCCCACTCCCTGCTTCGGGTCGTCCCAGCCGAAGAGCCTGCCGAGCTTCCAGCGGATCGCGAAGAGCGTGCGGGCGATCCAGGAGGGGGAGTTCGAGGTGTCGCCCGCGGTCGTGTTGCGTATCAGGCGGGCGAAGTCGTCGGGGCCGCCGGGCGTGGGCAGGGCCCATACGTCGTAGAGGCGGAAGTCCGGCGCGATCTCGTGGATTCGCCAGGGGCGGGAGGTGTGTTCGGTGTCGGGCAGCTTCATGGTGATGTCTCCTTCTGGGCTTCGGGGTCGGTGTCATCGAGGTCCGCGGCCCCGGGCGGGAGCCCCAGCGCCCCCGCCGCGGCCGCGACCACCAGCGACGCGTCCTGCGGGACACGGCCCGACAGCCAGATCGTCGTACCCTCGACCGCTCCGACGAACGCGAGCGCGAGCGTCCGCGCCGGCGGGCCTTGCGGGATCGAGCCCGCCTCGCGGCCGGCCTCGACGTAGCCGGTGCAGAGGGCGACCAGGTTCTCGTACGCCCCCTCCACCTCGCGGCCGATGGGATGGTCCCGGCCGGTGAACTCCAGGCGCAGCGCCACCGCGACACGGGCGATGTCACGGCGGCAGAACAGGGCGTGCGCGCGGGCGAGGGTGAGCAGGGCGGCGACGGGGTCGGTCTGCCGCAGGACGTGCCGGCCGACCTCCTCCTCCCACCTCTCCAGCACCCACCGCATCGCGGCCAGCGTCAGGTCCTGCTTGTCCTTGAACTGGTGGTACAGCGCGCCGCGGGTGTAGCCCGCGTCCCTCGCCACCTGCTCCAGGACGAGGTTGCCGTAGCCGTACCGGGAGAGCCCGCGGGCGGCCGACTCCAGGAGCGCGTCGCGGGTGCGCGCGCGCCGTTCGGCCTGGGTCGTGCGGCTTCCCTCCGGTGCCGGGGGTCGGCTGCCCTCCGCCTTACGTACATGCATGTATGTATGTATGTTATCGACCGCCCTGTCGCCCCGCACGGCGGGGTCCGCGTCAGCCGGGGCGCCGGGCCGCCCAGACGGTGCGTTCCGTACGGACCGCCAGGTCGGCGCGGGTCAGGAGGCTGCCGGGGTCGAGCAGCCGGTCGAGCGCGGCCAGGTCCTGCGGGGCGAGGGCGTCCGCGACGCTGTGCCGCAGGCGCTGCAGGCTGGTCATCGCGTACGTGCCGACCGCCGGGTTGCGGGCGCCGTCGATGTGCACGGTGAGGGTGCGTTCGCCTTCGACGGTGAATCCGGCGGCGGTCAGCTTCGGGCCCCAGTCGGCGCCGCGGTGCGACACGTGAGAGGCGTGGAAGCGCTCGCTCGCCGCATGGCAGCGGTCCTCGAGACCGGGCCGGTCCTCGGGGGCGTCCGGGGGCAGGAACCGCGGGAAGCCGGACAGCTCCACCACGGCGAACAGCCCGCCGGGAGCAAGCAGTTCGCGGACCGCGCGCAGCGCTCGGTCGGGATGGGCGACGTGGTGCATCGAGGCCGAGGCCCACACCAGGTCCGGGGTGCCGAGGTCGGGCCAGCGGTCGGCGTCGAGGTCGGCCTGCACGATCTGCACGCGGTCCTCCGCTCCGCGGGCGCACACCTTCTCCCGGAGGCGCTGCAGATGCGCGGCGGAGGAGTCGACGGCGGTGACGCGCGCTTCGGGGAACCGGTCGAGGAGGGCGAAGGCCCCCGCTCCCGTCCCGCAGCCCAGGTCCACGATGCGGCGGGGCGTCGACCGGAGCGGCAGCCACTCGGTGAGGGCGGCGAGCTGCTCGGCCAGGACCTCGGCGTCCAGATCCAGGATCTCCGCCTGGCCGCCGGCGTCGGCGTCGGCGTGTACAGGATGGGGGTGCGGGTGCGCGTGGTTCATACCGCCCACGCTAAGTCCCGCATGCCTCTCCGGCAGCCTCCCTCCCGGTTTCGGCAAGAAGATCGGGGCCTCTGCTGCCCGCGGCGCAAGGAACGCGCTCAGGACCGGCGATCACGTGCCGCCGCCCTCCGTCCGGAGGAGGGTGTCCCGCTGGTGGCCGCGGCGGGCGTCGCGGTCGAAGATGCCCAGGATCTCGCAGGGTCCGCCCTCGGCGCCGATGGCGTGGGGCAGCATGGTGGGGAACTCGGCGGCCTGGTTGGTCTCGATGCGCAGGCGCCGGTGGCCGAGCATGAGGATCGCGGTGCCGGAAAGCACGACGAGCCATTCGCGGCCGGGGTGGGCGCGCATCCGGGCGGGGTTGTCCGGCGGCGGCTCGGTCATCCGCTGGCGTACGACGCTCATCCCGGGTTCGCCCTTGATCGCCCAGCGCATCAGGCCGTGGGCGCCGTCGATCACCGGGCTGGTGACGACGTCGTCGGACGCGGTCTCCACGAGCTGGTCCAGGGTGGTGTCCAGGGCGCGGGCCAGGGTGACGAGCTGGTCCAGGGCCAGCCGCCGCTGCCCGTTCTCGATCCGGCTCAGCGACGACTGGCTCAGGTTCGCGCGGTTGGCCAGCTCCTCGAGCGACCAGCCCTGCGCGACCCGCAGGGCCCGGATGCGTTTGCGTACGAGGCCGTCCAGCTCGTCCCGGTCTTGCTCCATGGGCAACATCGTATGCCCGATCTGCAAGGCGGGATCGTTGCCGACCCTCGTCGCCCCGGCCAGAGGCCCCTACACCCACACCGTCCCGAGCCACGCCGCCACGCCCGCCAGCACGAGCAGGGTGATGTTCAGGCCGGTCTCGCGCACCTCACCACGCGAGAGGTGCAGCGCCATGCCGCCGATCTGCACGGCCACCAGGCCGACGGCGGCCGCGACGGCCAGGCCCGCCGCGATCCCGGTCAGGGGCGGGAGGACCAGGCCGATCGCGCCGAGCACCTCGAGCGTGCCTATCAGCTTCACCAGCGGCATCGGCACGGTGTCGACCCACGCCATCATCGGCCGGAGCTCCTCCTGGCCCTGCAGGACCTTCTTGCCGCCGGCGTAGGCGTAGAACAGGGCCAGGAGTCCGGCGACGATCCAGTACGCGACCTGCATGGGGAGTTGCCCCTCCTGTTGGTTACGGGATGTAGGAGGCCCCATGATGAGTCACCGTGAAGGGGCTTACAAAAGGCACACGCGTGTGCGCAGGGCACAGGGAGCTGTCATGTCGGAGTACGAACACACCTGCCTGATCAGGGGAGACGGCGGCCAGTCCGTACGCGCCGTGCTGGACCGGATCTGCGACAAGTGGACGCTCCTGATCGTGGCCACGCTCGAGGCGGGGCGGCTGCGCTTCACCGAACTGCAGCAGCACATCCCGGGTGTCTCACAGCGCATGCTGACGCTGACCCTGCGCAACCTCGAACGGGACGGCCTCGTCTCGCGCACGGTCCACGCCGAGGTGCCGCCCCGGGTCGAGTACGAGTTGACGGCCCTGGGCAGGAGCCTCATCCCGCCCGCCCTCACACTGGCCGGCTGGGCGATCGAGCACAACGCGGAGATCCAGGCGAGCCGCGACGCCTACGAGAGCAGGCGCAGGCAGCCGTAGACCGAGGACATGCCACGGAGGACGCCATGACACACACCCCAGACGATCCGGCCGCCGCACCGCCCGGCCGCCCGCCCGTCGTCGACCTGGCCACCTGGCAGGCCGCCCGGGACGAGCTGCTGGTCCACGAGAAGGCGTACACCCGCGAGGGCGACGCCCTCGCGGCGGCCCGCCGCCGGCTGCCGATGGTGGAGTTCGACGGGACGGTCGAGGTCGTCGGGGCCGACGGCCCGGTGCCGTTCCTGGACCTGTTCCAGGGCCGCGACGAGCTCGTCGCGTACAAGCACATGTGGTACGACGGCGCCCCGCACCAGGGCCAGTGCGAGGGCTGCACCACCACGGTCTGGCATCTGAAGGACGCCGTCTACCTCAACGCCCGCGGCGTCTCGTTCGCCGTCCTGACCACCGGCAGGTGGGAGGAGGTGTCCGCGTACACCGCGTTCATGGGCTACACCCAGCCCTGGTACTCGGTCCGCGGCGTGGACGGTCCGGCCGGCGGGGACATGGGCTTCCTCACCAGCTATCTGCGCGACGGCGACCGCGTGTTCCTCACGTACTCCACGACGGGCCGCGGCAACGAGCGGGTCAACGCCTCCCTGGGCCTGCTGGACATGACGCCTTGCGGCCGCGGCGAGGCCTGGGAGGACAACCCGGAGGGTTGGCCCAAGGGCGGTACGCCGTGCTGGTCCTGGCGCTCGGACGCCGAAGGCAACCCCACCTGGGGCCCGACCAGTCGACCGGTCCCCCAGTGGACCCGCCCGGGCGCGACACCGGTGGACACGCTCGGCCGGCGCGGGCACCACCACTGAGGCGACGCCGGGGCGGCGGCCGCTACGGGACGTTCCAGGCGGCGATGACGGGCTGCCCGTCCTCGGTGGCCAGGAAGCTGAGCGTGCCGGGGTGCGGGTGCCCCAGCAGGCGGCTCGCGGACGCGTTGAGGCCGAGCCAGCGCGTGGTGAGCACGCGTGCCAGATGACCGTGGGCGACGACGGCGACGTCGCCGTCGGCCAACAGCGGGCGGATCCGGTCGAGTACGGCGTCCGTGCGCGCGGCCACCTGCTGGAGCGTCTCGCCGGGACGGTCGGCGCCGCCGGGTCCGACACCGTCCCGCCACAGGTCCCAGCCCGGGCTCGTCTCCCTGATCTGCGCCGCGGTGAGGCCCTCGTAGCCGCCGTAGTCCCACTCCACCAGGTCGGGGTCGGGTTTGACGCCGGTCAGGTCCGCCAGCTCGGCCGTCCGCAGGGCGCGGCTCAGCGGGCTGCTGAACACGGCGACCGGACGGCGCCGGGCCAGTCTCCCGGCGAGGGACCTGGCCTGGGCCTCGCCCGCCTCGGTCAGCGGTACGTCGGTGCGGCCCGCATGCCGGCCCGACAGGCTCCACTCGGTCTGACCGTGCCTGATCACTATCAGCTCTCCCATGACCGGGCAGGATATGTGATCTTGCGCGATCCGTAATCCTCTCGACAGCCGGGAACACGACCGCGAGGATGGCGGCCATGGCCGCCACCGCGTTCCCCGTGCTGTGGCTGTGCGGGCCGCCCGGCGTCGGCAAGACCACGGTCGCCTGGGAGTTGTACTCGCAGCTCGGGCGGGAGGGCGTCGCGAGCGGTTTCGTCGACGTCGACCAGTTGGGGATCTGCTACCCCGAGATGGTGACGGACCCCGGCCGGCATCGTCTGAAGGCACGCAACGTCGCCGCGATGGTGGACGGTTTCCGGGCGGCCGGTGCCGCGTGCCTCATCGTCGCGGGCGTGGTCGACCCCGGATTCGGGGTGCACACCGAGGAGATCCCGCGGGCCGCCGTGACCGTCTGCCGGCTGCGTGCCGACGCGGACGTGCTCCGCCGGCGGTTCACCGGCCGCGGCGGCCCGGCCGGGTCGGTCGACGACGTGCTGCGCGAAGCGGCAGCCCTCGACGCGGCCGACGTCACCGATACCTGCGTGGACACCACCGGCCTTCCGGTGACCGAGGTGGCGCGGCTGGTGGGAGAACGCACTGGCGGCTGGCCCGGCACGGTCCGACCGGCCAACGCCCCTGTGCCGTCGGCGGTCCCCGGGCAGCCGGGAGCCGGCGCCCCGGTGCTGTGGCTGTGCGGCGCCACCGGCGTCGGCAAGTCGACGGTCGGCTTCGAGGTCTACCGAAGAATCCTGAGCACCGGCACCACAGCCGCGTACCTCGACCTCGACCAGCTCGGCTTCTACCGGCCCGCCCCGGCCGGCGATCCGGGCAACCACCGCGTCAAGGCCCGCAACCTGGCCGCCGTGTGGCGGACCTACCGCGCGGCGGGCGCCACGTGCCTGGTCATGACCGGCCCGGCAGAGGACACGTCCACGGTCGAGGCGTATGCCGACGCGTTGCCGGGCGCCGATCTCACGCTGTGCCGGCTGCACGCCGGACCGGAGCATCTGACGGAGCGCATCATGTCCCGTCGGCACGGAGGCAGTTGGCCCCAGCCCGGCGACCCGCTGCGCGGGCAGCCCGCCGCCCGGCTGCATCGCGTGGCCGACCGGGCGGCCGCGGCGGCCGCCGCGATGGAGGGAACCGGGATCGGCGATCTGCGCATCGACACCGATGGACGCAGCGTCGAAGGCGTTGCCGATGCGATCAATACCGCGTGGGCGGAACGGCGTTACGCCCGCCCGGGCCCCGCTCACGCCGATCGACGGCGTGAGCGGTAGGTAGGACGACGGGGGGAGTCACCGTGCCGGTCACCCAAGTGATCAGCAGCAGTGGGATGTTCGCGCTCATGACCCTGCTCGCGCTGCGGCCGCCCCGGCCGCGGCGTTCGACTCCCTTCACGCTGAGCTTCGTCCTGACGTTCCTGATCAACGAGCAGCCGTTTCTGGCGCTCTACCTGCTGGCCGCCGGTGCGGTCCCGCCCTTGGTGGCCGCAGAGGCGGGCACGCCGACCCGGTGGCTGGGCGCGGGCGTGGCCGCGGCCACCGCGGGCGGGCTGGTCGTGCTGGCGGTGGGGGGGCGCCCCGCCCGCCCCCGCCGGGCCGCCGCGCGGCGTGCGGGGGGCGGGAGTGGACACGTCAGAACTCCAGTGACTTGCCG
>NZ_JBFAXR010000072.1:0-45017 GCF_040680895.1 Streptomyces sp. NPDC051940
AGCGGGGGTAGCCCGTACCGCCGGGGGGAGCCTGAGCGCGGGGCGGGAGTAGCCCGCACCGCCGGGGGCGGGGGGCGAAGCCGTAGCGCGGGGTGCGGGGCGCGGCCCGCAGCGGGAGGCGCAGCCCACAGCCGGAGCGGGGGTAGCCCGTACCGCCGGGGGGAGCCTGAGCGCGGGGCGGGAGTAGCCCCCACCGCCGGGGGCGGGGGGCGAAGCCCCCAGCGCGGGGTGCGGGGTGAGGAGCGGTGCCCGCGGCCCACAGCGCGGCCGGCGCATGAACCAAGCCCGCACCGCCGGAGCCCGCAAGGGGCGCGGGCGGGGGGCGGAGCCCGCAGCGCAGGGGGGCAAGGCCAAGCCCGCACAGCGAGAGCCGTGACCGTGGGAGGCGGGGGGCGGAGCCGACAGCGCAGGGCGGAGCCCACAGCGCGGGGGGCGGGGTGGTGTCCGCAGCCCGCAGCGTGGGGGTCGAGCCCGCACCGCGGGAGCCCGCAAGCGGTGGGGGCGGAGGGCGGAGCGGCAGCACGGGGGCGGAGCCCGCAGCGGGGGGCCGAGGCCGCAGCGTGGGAGCCGTGAGGGGAGGGGTCGGGGGTCGGAGCCCGCCTCGCGATGGGCGGGGCGTGACCGCCCCCGAGCGTGCGGACGGCCCACCGACACACGTCGCGGCGCTGGGACGGCACGGGGGTCGCCAGCTGCGTGCGAGCGGGTGAGCGCTCCCGTGGGAGCAGAACCGCCGGTGCCCCGAGCCCCCCGCGAACGCGGGACGCCACCCGGCCCACCGTCCCCCGCGGAAGCGGAAGCGGAAGCGGGAACGGGAACGCGCCCCGCCGGCCTCCGCAGGAGCGGGACAGGCCCCTTGCCGCCAGGCCCCCCGCGGAAGCGGCCGCGGACCGCCCCGCCGGGGCACCGTGGGAGCGGGACGGACCCCTCGGCGCAGCCAGTCCCCCGCGAAAGCGGACCGAGTCCCGGCAGCTGCCGGTCCCCCCGCAGGTGCGGGAGCGGGACCCGCGCCCCGCCGGGCCCCCGCGCGAGCGGGACAGACCCCTTGGCGGCACCGTCCCCCCGCGGAAGCGGACCCCGGCAGCCACCGGCCCCCGCGGAAGCGGGAACGGGAGCGGGACCGCGCCCCGCCGGGCCCCACAGGAGCGGGACAGGCCCCTCGGCGCCGCCAGTCCCCCCGCGGAAGCGGGCCCCCTGGCAGCCGCGGGTCCCCCGCGGGAGCGGGACGGAGCCCGGGGGAGCCTGGCCCCCGCGGGACTGGGTCCCGGGCACCGCCGGATCCCCCCGCGGGAGCGGGATCGCTTCCGCGGGGGTGAGGGCGTTAGCCCTCGAGGTCCGGGCGGTGGGTTATTCGGAGGGTGTTGATCAGGGACTTGCCGGTGAGTTCCACCAGGCGGAGGTTCAGTTGGCCGTCTGTCACGGTGATCGTGAAGGTGCGGTCGTACGCCTTGTACGAGCCGCCCGCCTCCAGGGCCACGTCGACGTTCGCGAGCTTCTCCGTGCCCTCGGCCATCACGTCGAAGACGCGCGCACCCGGCTTGGTGCCGCTGATCTCCGCGAAGCCGAGCTCGACCTGGTAGACGCCGTCCGCCAGTCCGTCGAAGCGGTACTCGAGCGCGCCCGTGCGGGCGGTGCGGTACAGCTCCTGCTCCGAGGTGCCGGCCACGGACTTCGACGTCCGCAGCAGACCCGCGTTGCCCACGTAGCCGTACGAGCCCGCGGCGTACGCGGCGTCCGACGTCCACGTGTCACCGAGGCCGTCGGTCCGCGGCACCACGCCCTCCGCGCCCGTGTCGAGCGCCGCCTGGTACGCGGGCACGACCACGGTCACCGGCAGCTCCTGGACCGGCGCGCGACCGCTCTCGGAGGTCACCGCCAGCGTGCCGCGCAGCACCGACCCGGGAGCCGCGCCCGCCGTGTCGAAGGTGAGCGTCACCTGCTGCGAGGCGCCCTTCGCCAGCGAGCCGGAGGCGGGCGCGGCCGTCAGCCACGGGGCCCCGCCCTTCTCGGCCACCGAGAAGGAGGCCGCCGACCCGGTGTTCGACAGCGTGAAGGTGCGGGTGCGCTGCTGGCCGGCCGGGATCGCCAGGGTCAGCGCCGGCAGCGCGGACGCCTTGACGACACCGGTCTTCAGCACCGTCCCGGCCCGCGAGACGCCCTGCGGCTCGACGTCCGCGGTGCGCGCGCCCGGCTCGTAGTGCGCGGCGGAGACCGCCACGTCGTACGACCCGGCGGACGTCGCCGGCACCTGGACCAGATAGGCGCCGGAGGCGTCCGTGGTGTCGGTGCCGGCGGTGACCCCGTCGCTGCCGACGGTGACGGCGGCGCCGGCGACCGGCAGCCCGTCGTTGTCGTCCGTGACGGTGCCGGAGACCACGGCGCTCTTGGTGGTGCGGAAGGAGATGGACATGCCGTCCTTCACGGCCGGCTGGTTGTAGGAGTACAGCAGCGCGTCCGTGCCGGTGGCGTTCTCGGTGCCGATGGTGGCCGCGGAGCCGTTCTCGTAGCTCCCCTCACCGATGTCCTTGTAGTGGTAGGAGTACGTGCCGTCCTCGCCGATCACCACGGAGAAGGTGACCCGCTGGGTCGAGGCCAGCGAGAAGACCGCGTTGCGCCACTCCACCACGACCTCGCGGTGCGGGGCGGTGCCGCGCTGGGACCAGTAGACGCCCGCGGAGGCGTCGACCGACATGTTGTCCCAGAACGGGTACAGCGCGCCGTTCGGCGTCCCCGTCGAGGGCAGCGAGACGTTGGAGGAGCTGGTGGAGCTGGTGCCGAAGGCCAGCACGCCTTCCGTGGTGGCGGTGGCGGTGCGGTAGGTGCGCCCGTACAGCGCGACGGGGAACGGCAGCGGGACGCTGCCCGAACCGGTCGTCGTACTGCTCATCGTCACCTTGGTCTCACCCTCGGGGAACGCCCCGCCGGTGCTCTCGCGGCAGCTGGTGCCGGCGGTGTCGAGCCGGTCCGCCAGGTCGATGTCCTGGACGGCGTCCGCGGAGAGCTTCACCGAGACGGTGGTGGGCGCCGCGCACCGGCCCGCCGGGGTGATGTTCAGCTCGTACGCGCCGAACGGCAGCGTCATCGCGTACGAGCCGTCGGCGCCCGTCGTGGCGGACACGGGCGTGCCCTGGGCGACGAGCTTCGCGCCCGCCTCGGGGCCCGCGCCGGAGCGCACCACGCCGGTGAGCCTGCCGCTCGGGGCGGCCTCGACCGCGATGTCCCGGGTGGCGGTCTGGCCCTCGAGGATCGTCACGGACGCCTCGGCCGGCAGATAGCCGTACTTGGTCACGCTGACCGTGTAGTCGCCGACCATGACCTTGGGCAGACCGTACGTGCCGTCCGCCGCGGTGGTGAGGGTGGCCTGCATCGGGCCGGAGAGCTTCACCGTCGCGTCCGCGAGCGGGGTGCCGCCCGAGGTGACGGTGCCCCCCACGGCGCCGAGGGGGCCGCGCGGGGTGGCGTTGACGGCCGCGAAGGCGTCGAGCTTGCCCTCACCCCACACGTTGTTGTTGGCCGCGGTGCCGCCGCAGGTGGTGTCGCCCGTGTCGACGGCGGTCTGGTTGAGCAGCGCCTCGGTGGCCGCCACGTCGCCGCGGATCGCGGGGGACGCGGACCACATCAGCGCCACGGTGGCGGCGGTGTGCGGGGACGCCATCGACGTACCGGACTTGGAGCCGTAGCCGCCGGGGATGGACGAGCGGACGTTCTCGCCGGGCGAGGCGATGTTGGGCTTGATCCCGCCGCTCTCACCGGTGCCCCGCGAGGAGAACGAGGCGATGGCGCCGCTGCTGTTGAAGGCGCCGGAGGAGTACGAGTTGACGTACGAGCCCGGGGAGCCGGAAGTGTTGCAGCCCGGGCCCGCGTTGCCGTTGGAGAACGCCGGGAAGATGCCGGCGTCGCGCCAGGACTGGACGGTCTGCTTGTACCAGGTGTCCAGGACGTTGGCGCCCCAGGAGTTGTTCACCACGTCGGGCGAGAGGTCCGGGCGGGGGTTCTGGCCCGCGGAGTCCGTGGGGGCCACGACCCACTGGCCGGAGGCGAGCAGCGATTCG
This sequence comes from Streptomyces sp. NPDC051940, assembly GCF_040680895.1. NCBI lineage: Bacteria > Bacillati > Actinomycetota > Actinomycetes > Kitasatosporales > Streptomycetaceae > Streptomyces > Streptomyces sp. NPDC051940. Next base: position 4,050 of record NZ_JBFAXR010000072.1, read on the forward strand.
CGGGAGCAGCTGCTGGTCTCGCAGCCCTTGGCGGCGATCCACTTGGCGCCCGGGGCCACGCCGACCTGGTTGCCGGCCCCGTCGTCGCCGACCATGGTGCCCATGGTGTGGGTGCCGTGGCTGTTGTTGTCGCAGGGCACGCCCCCGGCGCAGACGCTCGCGGGGTCGAACCAGTTGTAGTTGTGGTCGTAGGTGCCGTCGGACTTCAGCCCGCGGTACTTGGCGGCCACGGCGGGGTGGTCGAAGGCCACACCCGAGTCGATGTTGGCGACGACGACGCCCTCACCGCGGACGCCCAGCTCGCTCCAGACCCGCGGGGCGTTGATGCGGTCGACGTTCCACTCGACGCCGTCGACCGTGGGCTCCTCGTCGCTGGGCAGCGGGTCGGGGAGCTCGACCGGGTCGTCCGCCTCGAGGGAGGCGACGTCGGAGCGGGCGGCGATCTTCTCGGCGAGCGCCTTGTCGGCGGTGACCTTCACGGTGTTGGCGACCCAGAAGCTCTTGTAGCGGGCGCCGGCCTTGTCGAGCAGGGCGCGCAGCCCGGCCTGGGAGCGTTCGGCGTGCGCCGTCTCGGCCTGGTAGACGGCGCGGGCCTTGGCCGTCTTCCCCTTGGCCGCACGGGCCTTGGAGGTGTCGGCGGTGGAGTCGAGCTGGACCCAGAAGGTGACCTCGTCCTGCCGGTCGAGCTGTCCGAGGACCTTGCTCTCGGCCTTGCTCTGCAGGGTGGTGGCGGTCGGCGGGGTGCCGGCGAGCGCGGGAACGGTTCCCAGGGCAGTCATGCTCATGACAGCCGAGAGGCCGACGGCAAGGGACGCGCGCCGTAATGCGTGACGTCTGGACACGAACTCTCCTTCGCGGGAGGCGGGGATCGCCCGCCGGAACGGGGGAAGGAACCTGAAGCGCCCGTGCGTTGGACAACGCTCATGCCGCCGGCGCCCGTGGAGTGGGGGGTGCGAGCCGCGGTGCGAGCGAGGTGGTTGGAGTATGCAGGAAGCGCTTGTGGCGCGGTAGGCCACCGGCACATCGCGCGCGGGGCGGCAAAGGCGGGGCAAAGAACGGTAAGCGGAAGGCAATGTCGGCCGCCGCGCGTCCCGTCATCCCCCGCGGGGACCGGGAAGCGGAACCGACGGCTCACCGGGCGCGACGGCCTCCGGGGGGCGGAAGTGGCGGGAATATGCCATGTCGTCAAACCGCCAACTCGACTTGTCAGCCCGACACTTGACGCGGGCGCGATGGGGGCACGGGCGCCGGCGGCGGCACACGCTCACCCTGCCGATCGGCGGCTACCACCTCGAGCCCGCCCGGCGGGTCGTTCGCCGGACGGGCTCACGGGGCGGTCGGCTGGCCGCTATCCGAGGTGCGTCACCGCAGATCGGGCCGCTGGGTCACGCGGATCGAGTTGACCAGCGTCTGTCCGGTGACGGCGGCGAACTCCACGTTCAGCTGACCGTCGGTCACCGTGACCGTGAAGGTCTTGGTCAGCGCCCGGTAGGGGCCGCCGGCCTCCAGGGCGATGTCGACGTTTGACACCTTCTCGGCGCCCTCCGCCAGCACGTCGAACACCCGGCGCCCCGGCTTGGCGCCGCTGAGCTCCGCGAAGCCCAGCTCGACCTGGTACACGCCGTTCGGCACGTTGTCGAAGCGGTACTCCGTGGCGCCCAGCCGGCCGGTGCGGAACAGCTGCTGCTCGGTGGTGCCCGCGATGTCCTTGCTGGCCTCGCGCCATTCGGTGCTGCCCACCTGGCCGTACGAACCGGCGGTCCACGGCTGGTCCGTGGTCCAGGTGTCGGCGGCGGCGTCGAGGACCGGCTGGGTGCCGTCCGGGCCGGCGTTGACCGCCGTCCGGTACGCCGGGACGATCACCTTCAGCGGCAGTTCGGTGGTCGGGGCGCGCCCGCTGGCCGAGGTCACCACCAGGGTGCCGGTCAGCACGGTGCCGGGCGTGGCGTTCGCGGTGTCGAAGGTCAGCGTGACCTGCTGCTTCGCGCCCGCGTCCAGCCGGCCCGCCGCCGGGGTGGCGGTGAGCCAGGTCCGGCCGCTCTTCTCCTTCACCGTGTAGTCGGCGGCGGAGCCGGCGTTGGAGAGGGTGAAGGTCCGCTGCCGGTTCTGCCCCGGCGGGACCACCAGCGTGAAGCCCGCGGTGTTGTCCGAGGTGACGACCCCGGTGCGCAGGGCCGCCGCCGTCCACAGCACGGACAGGCCCTGGAGCGTGGCCGTGCGGGTGACGGGCTCGTAGTTCGGCGCGGCGATCCGCACGGTGTACTCGGCCGGCTCGCTGACCGGGAGCTGCGTGAGGTACGCGCCGTCCGCGCGGGGGGTGAGAGTCGCGACGGTGGTGGTGCCGCGGGTGACGGTGACGGTGGCGCCCGGTATCGGCTTGCCGTCGTTGGCGTCGGCGACCGTGCCGGAGACCGCGGCACTGCGCTCGGGGCTGAACTCCACCGACATGCCGTCGCGCAGCGACACCTGCTTGAAGGAGTACTGGAACGCGTCGGTGCCCTCGCGGTTCTCGGCACCGACGGTGGCGAAGGCGCCCAGCTCGTCGTCCAGACCGCCGGCCTCGACACCCTGGTAGTGGAAGGAGTACGTGCCGTCCTCACTGATCACGGCGGCGAAGCCGATCCGGCGCTCCGGGGTGCGGCTCACCATCATGTTCCGCCACTCGACGACGAGTTCGCGGTGACCGGCGGTGCCCCGGGTGGACCACAGGACGGCCGAGGCGTCGTCCATCCGCAGGTCGTCCCAGAAGGGATAGAGGGTGCCGTTGGGCGAGCCCGTGGTCGGCAGCGGGCCGTTCGCACCCGTCAGGTTCGGCAGGTCGAAGGTCAGCATGCCGTCCACGGCGACGGCGGCCTTCTGGTAGGTGCGGCCGTACAGGGCGATCGGGAACGGCAGGTCGATCGAGGCGTAGCCGCCGTACGGGCTGGACATCGCCAGCACGGTGCCGCCGGTGGGGAACGGATCGGCGGTCTGCCGGCAGGTCGTGCCGAAGGCGTCGGTGCGGGAGGTCAGGGCGAGGTCCTCGGCGCTGCCGGCCGTCGTCATGCCGACCGCGAACTGGGTGCCCGCGGCACACTTGTTGCGGGGCGTCGCCGTCACCTGGTAGTCGCCCACGGGCAGGGTGAGGGTGTACGTGCCGTCGGCCCGCGTGGTGGTCCTCGCCGGGGTGCCCTCGGCCCGGATCACCACGTCGGCCTCGGCGCCGGAGGCACTCGTCACCTTGCCGGTGAGAGTGCCGGTCGGGGCGACGACGAGTGCGGTGTCGCCGTTCGCCGTCTGGCCGGTGGTGACGGTGACGGTCCACTTGGCGGTGGTGAAGCCGAACTTCGCCACCGAGACCGTGTAGTCGCCGGCGATCACCCGCGGCAGCGTGTACGTGCCGTCCTTCGCCGTGCGCGCCAGCGCCTTCGCCACGCCGTCCAGGCGCACCTCGGCATCGCCGACCGGCTCCCCGCCGGACGTCACGGTGCCGGTGAGGGAGCCGAGCGAGGCGCGCGGGGCGGCGCTGACGGCGGCGTAGGCGTCGAGCCGGCCGTCGCCGTAGACGTTGTTGCGGGCCGCCGTGCCGCCGCAGCCGGTGGCGTCCACGTCGATCGCCGTCTGGTTGAGCAGCACCTCGGTGGCCGCCACGTCGCCGCGCAGCGAGGGGGACGCCGACCACATCAGCGCCACGGTGGCGGCGGTGTGCGGGGACGCCATCGACGTACCGGACTTGGCCTCGTAACCGCCGCCGGGGACCGCGGAGCGGACGTTGACGCCGGGGGCGGCGATGTCCGGCTTGACGGTGCCGTTCTCACCGGGGCCGCGGGAGGAGAACGGTGCGATCTTGTTGGCGATGTCGAAGGCGCCGCTCGCGTAGCTGTTGGTGTACGCGCCGGGGGCACCGGCTCCGTCGCAGGTGGGGCCGAGGTTGCCGTTGGAGAAGGCCGGGAAGATCCCGGCGTCCCGCCACGCCTGCACCATGGCCTTGTACCAGGTGTCCAGGGTGGCGCCGCCCCAGGAGTTGTTGATGACGTCGGGCGCCAGGTCGGGGCGCGGGTTGCGGCCGTTCGCGTCGGTGGGGGCGAGCATCCACTGGCCGGACGCCAGCAGGGCGCTCTGCGGGCAGTTGTCGGTGCCGCAGCCCTTGGCGGCGATCCAGGTGGCGCCGGGGGCCATGCCGATGCGGTTGCCGGCGCCGTCGTCGCCGACCATGGTGCCCAGGGTGTGGGTGCCGTGCCCGGCCGGGTCGCAGGGGTCACCGCCGCCCTGTTCGGCGCAGACGCCGGTGGGGTCGAACCAGTTGTACGCGTGGTCGACGGTGCCGTCCGACCTCAGGCCCCGGTAGCTGTGCAGCAGGGCCGGGTGGTCGTGGTCGACGCCGGTGTCGATGCTGCCGATGACGACGCCCTCGCCGCGGTCGCCGAGTTCGTCCCACACCTTGGGGGCGCCGACCCGGTCGATGTTCCACTCGATCCCGTCGACCTTCGCCTCGTCGGTGCCCGGCAGCGGGTCGGGCAGCTCGATCGGGTCGTCGGCCTGGATGGCGGCGACGTCGTCGCGGGCGGCGATCTTCTCGGCGAGCGCCTTGTCGCCGGTGACCTTGACGGTGTTGCTGATCCAGTACGACTCGTAGGGCGCGTGGGCCTGCTTCAGCAGCGCCTTCAGCCCGGCCTGGGACCGCTCGGCGTGCTCCTGCTTGGCCTGGAGCACCGCCCGGCCCTTGTCGGCCTTGTCCTTCTGCTTCCGGGCCGCGGAGGTGTCGGCCTGCGAGTCCAGCTGGACCCAGAACGACACCCGCTCCTTCGCGGCGAGATCCGCCAGGACCCCGCTCTCCGCCTTCCTCTGCAGCGCGCTCGTCTCCACCGGGGCGGAACCCGCGTAGGCCGGAACGGCCCCCAGCAGGGGCACGCCCAGGGCGGCTGCCAGTACGGCCGCGAGTACCACTCGCTGCCGCGAACGGCGTCTGTTCACCGTGAACTCCTCTTTCCGCCGGGCAGGGGTCGCCCGCCCGGTTCGCTCTGTGATGGTTCGGTCGCCGGACCGGCGCACCGGGTGCCGGTGCGCCGGTCGCGGGTCAGCCGGCGAGGTCCGGCCGCTGGGTCACGCGTACGGCGTTGACCAGCGTCTTTCCGGTGTGGGCGACCAGGCGCAGATTGAGCTGGCCGTCCGTGACGGTGACCGTGAAGGACTTCGTCAGGGCCCGGTAGCCGCCGCCGGCATCCTTGGCGATGTCGAGGGCGGTGATGCGCTCGGTGCCCTCGGCCATCACGTCGAAGACCCGCTGCCCGGGCTGGACGGAGCTGATCTCGGCGAAGTCCAGCTCCACCTGGTAGACCCCGTCGGGCAGGGTGTCGAAGCGGTACTCCACGGCGCCCTGCCGGGCGGTCGTGAACAGCGCCTGGTCGTCCGTGCCTTCGATCGTCTTGCGGGTGCTCGCCTTCACCGCGTTCCCGAGGTAGCCGTACGAGCCGTCGGTGTACGCCCGGTCGCCGCCCCAGATGTCGCCGGGCCCGTCGGTGTACGAGACGTCCTCGGCACCAGCGTCCAGCGCCGCCCGGTAGGCGGGCACGGCGACGGTGACCGGGAGCTTCAGCTCCGGCGCGCGGCCGCTCTCCGAGGCGACGACGACCGTGCCGCGCAGCACGGTGCCGGGGGCCGCGCCCGCGGTGTCGAAGGTCAGCTCGACCTGCTGCCCGCCCGCGGCGTCCAGCCGGCCGGCGGCCGGGGTGGCCCGCAGCCAGGCGGCGCCGCCCGCCTCGGTGACGGTGTAGTCGGCGGCGGAGCCGGTGTTGCCCAGGGTGAGGGTGCGCTTGCGGGTCTGGTCCGCCGGGACGATCACCGTCAGCGGTGCGGTGGGGGTCATGGTGACCCGGCCCGTGGTGAGGGTGGTGTCGGCCCGGTCCGCGGTGCGGGCGGCGAGCGTGGCCGTGCGGGTCCCCGCCGTGTAGTGCGGCGCGGCGACGGTGATGTCGTACCCGGCCGGGTCCGTCGCCGGGACCTGCACCAGGTACGTGCCGTCGGGGCCGGCGTTGCCGGTGGCGACGGCGGTGCCGCCGCGGCTGACGGTGACGGCGCCACCGGCGACCGGCTTGCCGTCGTTGGCGTCGGTGACCAGGCCGGAGACGGCGGCGGTCTTCCCGGGCCGGAAGACGAGGGCGGTCCCGTCGCTGATGGACGCCTCGTTGAGGGAGTACTGCAGGGCGTCGGTGCCGTCGGCGTTCTCCGCGCCGATGGTGGCGCCGAGGCCGAGGGCGTACTGGCCGCCGGTGGCGTTCTTGTAGTGGTAGGAGAACTCGCCGTCCTCACCGATCACGGCCGCGAAGGTGACTCGCTGCGTGCGGGCGTTGCTCGGCGCCATGTTCCGCCACTCCACGACGAGTTCGCGGTGCGGGGCCGCACCCCGGGTGGACCAGTAGACGCCGCCGTCGGCGGTGGCGAGCTGCAGGTTGTCCCAGAAGGGGAAGAGGGAGGCGTTGGGGTAGCCCGTGTAGGGCAGCGAGTGGTTCGTGGAGCTGTTGACGAAGGTGCCGAGGGAGAGGTAGCCCTCCACGCTGACCGAGGCCTTGCGGTACGTCTGGCCGTACAGCGCGACCGGGAACGGCAGCTGTATGGAGGCCGAACCGGCGTACGGGTCGACGACGTTGAGCTTGGCGGCGCCGGTGGGGAAAGCGGCGTCGCGCGTCACCCGGCAGGCGGTGCCGAACTTGTCGCTCCGGTCGGGCAGGGCGAGGTCGCGGCTGTTGGCGCCGGCCTCGATCCCGACGGTGTACGCGCCGACGGCCGCACACCGCGAGACGGGTGTGACGGTCAGCTGGTGCGTACCGGCCGGCAGTTCGAGGGTGTACGTCCCGTCAGCGCCGGTCGTGGTGGTCAGCGGCGCGCCGGACACCTCGATCCGCGCGCCGGCCTCCGGTTCGCCGCCGTGGCTGACGGTGCCGGTGACGGTGCCCAGGGGCGCGCGCTCCAGGCTGAGGTCGCGGGTGGCGGTGACGCCCTCGGTGACGGTGGCGGTGGTCTCGGCGGTGACGTAGCCGAACTTCGACACCGTGATCCGGTAGTCGCCGACCATCACCTTGGGCAGCGCGTACGTGCCGTCGTCGCGGGTGGTGGCCGTCGCGTACATCGGGCCGCGAAGCTCCACGGTGGCGCCGGCCAGCGGCGCGCCGCCGGAGGTGACGGCGCCGGTGAGGGCGCCCAGCGGGCCGCGGGGGGCGCTGTTGACGGCGGCGAAGGCGTCGAGCTTGCCCTCGCCGTAGACGTTGTTGTTCGCGGGCGTGCCGCCGCAGGTGGTGTCGTCGGCGTCTGCCGCGGTCCGGTTCAGCAGCTGTTCGGTGGCCGCCACGTCGCCCCGGACGGCCGGGGACGCGGACCACATCAGCGCCACGGCGGCGGCGGTGTGTGGGGACGCCATCGACGTACCGGAGTTGAGGGCGTAGCCACCCCCGGGCACCGAGGAGCGGATGTCCACGCCGGGGGCGGCAAGGTTGGGCTTCACGCCGCCGTCCTCGCCGGTGCCCCGGGAGGAGAAGTACGCGATGTGACCGTCGCTGTCGAAGGCGCCGCTCGCGTAGGTGTTGGTGTACGCGCCGGGGGCGCCGGCGGTCGCGCAGTCCGGGCCGGCGTTGCCGTTGGAGAAGGCCGGGAAGATCCCTGCGTCCCGCCAGGCCTGCACCATCGGCTTGTACCAGGTGTCGAGGGTGCTGCCGCCCCAGGAGTTGTTCACCACGTCGGGGGCGAGGTCGGGCCGGGGGTTCTGGCCGGAGGAGTCGGTCGGGGCGAGGATCCACTGCCCGGCGGCCAGCAGGTCGTCCTGCTCGCAGCCCAGCGACGTGCACGCCTTGGCCGCCATCCAGCGGGCGCCGGGGGCGACGCCGATGCGGTTGCCGGCGCCGTCGTCGCCGACCATCGTGCCCATGGTGTGGGTGCCGTGGCCGTGCTCGTCGCAGGGCGCGGCGCCGTCGCAGCTGCCGGTGGCGTCGAACCAGTTGTACGCGTGGTCGACGGTGCCGTCGGACTTCGTGCCCCGGTAGCTGTGCAGCAGGGCCGGGTGCTGGTACTCGACGCCGGTGTCGATGCTGGCGACGACGACGCCCTCGCCGCGGACGCCCAGCTGGTCCCAGACCTCGGGGGCGTTGATCGCGTCGACACCCCACTCCACACCGGCGGCGGTGGGCTGGGCGGTCGCGGGCTGCGGGTCGGGGAGTTCGACGGGGGTGTCGGCCTGGATGGCGGCGACGTCGTCGCGGGCGGCGATCTTCTCGGCGAGCGCTTTGTCGCCGGTGACCTTGACGGTGTTGCTGATCCAGTACGACTCGTAGGGCGCGTGAGCCTGCCTGAGCAGCGCCTTCAGCCCGGCCTGGGTGCGGTCGGCATGCTCCTGCTTGGCCTTGAGTACCGCCCGGCCCTTGTCGGCCTTGTCCTTCTGCTTCCGGGCCGCGGAGGTGTCGGCCTGCGAGTCCAACTGGACCCAGAACGACACCCGCTCCTTCGCAGCGAGGTCCGCCAGGACCCCGCTCTCCGCCTTCCTCTGCAGCGCGCTCGCCTCCACCGGGGCGGAACCCGCGTAGGCCGGAACGGCCCCCAGCAGGGGCACGCCCAGGGCGGCTGCCAGTACGGCCGCGAGTACCACTCGCTGCCGCGCTCTGTGTTGCCTCACGTACGGACTCGCTTTCACTTCATCAGGGGCGAAAGGGGTCTCCCGCCCGTCGGGCGGCCGGCGGTGCGCCGTCGCACCACCGGCCGCGTTCGGGGGCGTGCTCAGCCGGCCAGGTCGGGCCGGTGCGTCACGCGGAGGGTGTTGACCAGGGACTTGCCGTCGGTGCTGACCAGGCGGACGTTGAGCTGCCCGTCGGTGACCCGGACGGTGAAGGTCTTGGTGAGCGCCCGGTAGGTGCCGCCCGCCTCCAGGGCGATGTCGACGTGCCGGAGCTTCTCCGCGCCCTCGGCGAGGACGTCGAAGACGCGCTGGTCGGGCTTGGTGCCGCTGATCTCGGCGAGGCCCAGCTCCACCTGGTAGGTGCCGTCGGGCAGTCCGTCGAAGCGGTACTCGTACGCGCCCTGCGTGGCGGTGCGGTACAGCGTCTGCTCGTCCGTGCCGGCGACCGTCTTGTTGGTCCGCAGCACGCCCGAGCGGCCGAGGTAGCCGTACGAGCCCTCGGTGTACTCGCGGTCGGGGACCCAGGCGTCGCCGAGCGCGTCGGTCGCGGAGGTGTCGGCACCGGCGTCGATGCCGGTCGCGTACGCCGGGACGACGACGGTGACCGGCACCTCGACCGTCGGGTCGCGGCCGCTGCGGGAGGTCACGACGACCGTGCCGCGCAGCACGCTGCCGGGGGCGGCCGTACCGGGGTCGAAGGTGAGCCGGACGTCCTGCCCGGCGCCCTTGTCCAGCGTCCCCGACGCGGGGTCGGCCTTCACCCAGGCGGCGCCGCTCTTCTCCTTCACGCTGTAGCCGCTCTGGTAGCCGTCGTTGGCCAGGGTCAGGGTGCGGGTACGGGTCTCGCCCTTCGGTACGACGACGGTGAACCCGCCGGGTGCCGCGGTGACCCGGCCGGTCTGCAGGACGGTGTCCGTGCGGTACGCGGCGCCCGGCGCGAGGGCGATGGTGCGCAGCTCGGTGACGTAGTCGGTGGCGCTGGTGTAGAGCTTCCAGTCGTTCGCGGGGCTGACGTTCGCGACCTGGACCAGGAACGTGCCGTCCGCCGCGGCGACACCGCCGCCGTTGCCGGGGATCCCGCGGTAGACGGAGATCAGGGCGTACGGGACCGGCTTGCCGTCGTTGGCGTCGGTGACGGTGCCCGAGACGACGGCGCTGCGGGTGGGACGGAAAGCGATGGTGCGTCCGTCGGCCAGCACCGGCTGGTTGTACGAGTAGAGCAGCGCGTCGTCGCCGCCGGCGGCCTCGACGCCGACGGTGGCGCCCGTGCCGCGCTCGTTCGCGCCCGTACCGACGTCCTTGTAGTGGTAGGAGTACGTGCCGTCCTCCCCGACCACCAGGGCGAAGCTGAGGCGTTCGGCGGGCGCGGCGGCGACGGCCACGTTGCGCCATTCGACGACGAGTTCGCGGTGCGGGGCGGTGCCGCGGGCCGACCAGTACACGCCGCCGCCGGAGGGCACCGTGAGGTCGTCCCAGAAGGGGTAGAACATCGTGTTCGGGTTCGAGCCGGTCGGCAGCGAGGTGTTGGCGGACACCGTGGCGTTGGCGGCCTGGAAGCCGGCCATGCCCTCGACGCTCACCGTGACGCGCGAGTAGGTCTCGCCGTACAGCGGCAGCTGGAAGGGCGAGTCGAACTGGGCGGAGCCGGCGGTCCCGTTCAGCGCCAGCCGGGTCGTCCCGGTCGGGAACGCGGTGTCCGTGCCCTCGCGGCAGTCGGTGCCGAAGTCGTCGACCAGATCGGCGAGGTCCACGTCGTGGGTGCCGTCGGCCCGCAGGTCCACCGGGAAGCTCGCGGTGGCCGCGCAGTGGGTGCCGGGGGTGACGGCGATGACGTACGCGCCGAGCGGCAGGGTAAGCGTGTAGCGCCCGTCGGCGCCGGCGGTGGCGGTGACGGGCGTCCCCTGGACGGCGAGCCGGGCGCCCGCCTCCGCTCCGGCGGAGCTGCGGACGCTGCCGGTGAGGGTGGCGGTGGGGGCGCTGTCCAGCACGGCGCTGAAGGAGGTGGTCTGCCCCTCGGTGACGGTGAGGGTGGATGCGGCCGTCAGATAGCCGAACTTGGAGACGGTGGCGGTGTAGTCGCCGGCGCTGAGCTTCGCCGAGGAGAAGGAGCCGTCGGCGCCCGTGGTGAAGGAGGCGTCCAGCGGACCGTGCAACGCGACCGTCGCGCCGGCCAGCGGCTTGCCGTCGCTGCCGGTGACGGTGCCGGTGAGGGCGCCGACCGGGCCGCGCGGGGAGCGCAGGACGGCGGCGTAGGCGTCGAGCTTGCCCTCGCCGAAGGTGTTGTTGTCCGCCGCCGTGCCGCCGCAGCCCGTGGCGTCCACGTCGACGGCGGTGGTGTCGAGCAGCTGCACCGTCTCGGCGACGTCGCCGCGCAGGGCGGGGGCCGCCGACCACATCAGCGCCACGGTGGCGGCGGTGTGCGGCGAGGCCATCGACGTACCGGAGATCGCGCTGTACGAGCCGCCGGTCCAGGACGAGCGGATGTTGACGCCGGGTGCGGCGATGTCGGGCTTGATCGCGCCGTCCACGCCGGTGCCGCGGGAGGAGAAGCCGGCGATGGCGCCGGAGCTGTCGTAGGCCCCGGAGGCGTACGACTCCGGGTAGGCGCCCGGGGATCCAGCGGTGTTGCACTCCGGGCCCGCGTTGCCGTTGGAGAAGGCGGGGAAGATGCCGGCGGCCCGCCAGGACCGCACGGTCTGCTGCAGCCAGGTGTCCAGGACGTTGGCGCCCCAGGAGTTGTTGATGACGTCCGGGGCGAGGTCCGGGCGCGGGTTCGCGCCGTCCGCGTCGGTCGGCGCGATCATCCACTCGGCGGCGGCCAGCAGATGGGCGCGGTCGCAGGAGCTGTCGGCGCAGCCCTTCGCGGCGATCCAGGTGGCGCCGGGCGCGACGCCGACCTGGTTGCCGAGGCCGTCGTCGCCGGCCATGGTGCCCATGGTGTGGGTGCCGTGGCCGTGGTTGTCGCAGGGGCCCTGGCCGGCGGAGCAGACGCCGGTGGGGTCGAACCAGTTGTAGGCGTGGTCGAAGGTGCCGTCGGCCCTGGTGCCGCGGTAGTTCCGGACGAGCGCCGGGTGGTTGTACTGCACCCCGCTGTCGATGTTGGCGACGACGATGCCCTCGCCGCGGTCGCCGAGCTCCTTCCAGACCTTGTCGGCGCCGATCCGGGAGATGTTCCACTCCACCGCGTCGACGGCGGGCTCGTCGGTGCCGGGCAGCGGCGCGGGCAGCTCGACGGGGTCGTCGGCCTCGACGGCGGCGACCTCGGGCCGGGCGGCGAGCTTCTCGGCGAGCGCCTTGTCGCCGGTGACCCGCAGGCTGTTGTCGATCCAGAAGCCGCGGTAGGCGGCTCCCTCCTTCTTCAGCAGGGCCTTCAGCCCCGCCTGGGCGCGGGCCGCGTGCGCGGTCTCGGCCGCGAGGACGGCCCGGCCCTTCCTGGCCTTGGCCTTCTCGTGGGCGGCGGCCGCGAGGTCGGCCGTGGAGTCCAGCCGGACCCAGAAGGTGGTGCGGTCCTGGTCCGCGAACCGGGCCAGCACCCGGTCGTCGGCCTTGCGTGCGAGGGCGGACGCCTCGGCCGGGGTGCCGGCCGAGGCGGGAACGGCGGCCAATAGTGGCAGGCTCATGACACCTGAGAGCAGGGCGGCGAGGGTTGCGCGCCGCCGTACGGGGGCTTGCCTCAACACGAACTCTCCTTCACCGAAGGGGGATCACCGCTGCAGTATGCGATCCGGATCACATGCGGCGGGGCGCTGGACCATGGCGACATCGCGACATGTCGTCCCCTCGCCAAATCGCCCCGGTACGACGCGGGGCCCGCCCGGCAACTGCCGGACGGACCCCGGGCGTTGGGCCGCCGGCCGGGTCAGCCGGCCAGGTCCGGCCGGTGGGTGACGCGGATCCAGTTGACGAGCGGCTTGTCGGCCGCGCTCGGGAAGCGCAGGTTGAGCTGCCCGTCGACGACCTCGACCGTGAAGGTCCTGGTCAGCGCCCGGTAACTGCCGCCCGCGGCCAGGGCGATGTCGAGGTTGCGGATCTTCTCCACGTCCTCGGCCATCACGTCGAAGAGCCGCGTCCCGGCCTTGGCGCCGGTGATCTCGGCGAAGCCGAGCTCCACCTCGTACACGCCGTCCGGCAGACCGTCGAAGCGGTACTCGTACGGGCCCTGGTTGGCGGTGCGGAACAGCTCCTGCTCCCCGGTGCCCGCCACCGTCTTGTTCGTCTGCACCGTGCCCGTGCGGCCGAGATAGCCGTACGAGCCTTCGGTGTACGCCCGGTCCGGGCCCCAGACGTCGCCGGACGCGTCGGTCGCCGAAGTCTCCGACCCGGCGTCGACCGCCGTGCGGTACGCGGGCACGGCCACCGTCACCGGGATCTCGGTCACCGGCTTCCGGCCGCTCTCCGACACCACCTTCACCGTGCCGCGCAGCACCGAGCCCGGCGCGGCGTCCGAGGCGTCGAAGGTGAGCGCGATGTCCCGCTGCTCACCGGCGGCCAGCCGCCCCGCCGCCGGGTCGACGGTGAGCCAGCCGGCGCCGCTCGCCTCGGTGACCGTGTAGTCCGTGGCGCTGCCCGTGTTGTGCAGGGTGAGCGTCCGCTGCCGGGACTCGCCCGACGGGATCACCAGCGTCCAGCCCCCCGCCGGGTCCGCCGTGACCCGGCCGGTGTGCAGGGCGCTGTCCTCGCGGGAGACGGCGCCCCCGGCGAGTGTCGCCGTACGGGAGGCGGACTCGTAGTGCGCGGCGGTGATCTCGATCCGGTACGCGGCCGGGTCCTTGGCCGCCGGGACCTGGACGAGGTACGCCCCGTCGGCCCCGGTGGTGCCCGTGGCGACCGCGGCGCCGTCGCGGGTGACGGTCACCTTGGCCCCGGCGAGCGGCAGCCCGTCGTTGGCGTCGGTGGCCACGCCGGAGACGGACGCGGTCTTCTCCGGGCGGAACTCCAGGACCATGCCGTCCCGCAGCACCGGCTCGTCGCGGGAGTACTGGAACGCCTCGGTGCCCTCGTGGTTCTCGGCCCCGATGGTGGCGCTGCCGCCGCGCTCGGCGGCACCGTCCTCGATGCCCCGGTAGTGGAAGGTGTAGCCGCCGTCCTCGCTGATCACCGCGGCGAAGCCGAGCCGCTGGGGCTTGTTGTCGCTGAGGATCATGTTGCGCCACTCGACCACGAACTCGCGGTGCGGGGCGGTGCCCCGGAAGGACGTGTAGACCCCGGAGGAGTTGTCCATCAGCAGGTTGTCCCAGAAGGGGTAGAGCGCGCCGTTGGGGGCCAGCTCGATCGGCAGCTCCATGTTGATGGACGTGGTGCTGCTCGCCCCGAAGGCCAGCGCGCCCTCGACGCTCACGCTCGCACTGGTGTAGGTGCGGCCGTACAGGGCCACCGGGAACGGCAGGTTGACCGTGGCAGTGCCGGCCGCGCCCGACAGGCCGAGCCTGGTCTGCGCGGTCGGGAAGGGGGCGTCGACGGGGCGGCAGGTGGTGCCGAAGGTGTCGCTCCGAACGGCGAGGTCGACGTCCTTGGCGGTGGTGTCCGCGGCGACCTCGACCGTGACGATGACCGGCTCGGCGCAGTTGCCGCCCGGCGTGACGGCCAGCTGGTAGGCGCCGAGGGGCAGTTGCAGGGAGTATCCGCCGTACGCGCCGGTCGTGGCGCTCGCCGGGGTGCCCGACACGTCGACCTTCGCTCCGGCCTCGGGGCTGCCCTTGATGCGCACCGTGCCGGAGAGCGTGCCGACGGGAGCGGTCGCCAGGTCGGCGTCCGTGGTCGCGGTGTGGTCCTCGACGACCGTGACGGTCTTCTTCTCCGTGAGGTAGCCGTACTTGGACACCGTGACCGTGTAGTCCCCGGCCATCACCTTCGACAACGCGTACGTGCCGTCCTGCCGGGTACGCACGGAGGCCGTCATCGGCCCGTCGAGGCCGACCAGGGCGTCGGCGAGCGGCTGTCCGCCGGCGGTCACGGCACCCGACAGGGCGCCGAGCGGGCCGCGCGGAGTGGCCATCACCGCCGCGTAGGCGTCGAGCCTGCCCTGGCCCCAGACGTTGTTGTTGGCCGCGGTTCCGCCGCACGTCGGGTCGAAGGTGTCGATCGCCGTCGCGTTCAGCAGCGCCTCGGTCGCCGCGACGTCGCCGCGGATCGCCGGGGACGCGGACCACATCAGCGCGGCCGTCCCCGCGGTGTGCGGGGCCGCCATCGACGTGCCGTTCATGGACTGGTAGCCGCCGCCGGGCACGGCGGAGCGGATGTCGATGCCGGGGGCGGCGATGTTCGGCTTGACGCCGCCCGCCTCACCGGAGCCGCGGGAGGAGAAGTTGGCGATTCTGCCGTCGGCTCCGAACGCGCCCGAGGAGTAGGCGTTGTTGTACCCGCCGGGCGATCCGGCGGTGTTGCACCCGGGGCCGGCGTTGCCGTTGGAGAACGACGCGAAGATGCCGGCGTCCCGCCAGGCCTGGACGGTCTCCCGGTACCAGACGTCCAGCGTGGACAAGCCCCAGGAGTTGTTCACCACGTCCGGCGCCAGGTCCGGCCGCGGGTTGGCGCCGGAGGAGTCGGTCGGGGCGAGGATCCACTGCCCGGACGCCATCAGCGACGCGCGGGTGCAGGTGTCGCCCTCACAGCCCTTCGCGGCGATCCACTTCGCCCCCGGGGCCACGCCGATCCGGTTGCCGGCGCCGTCGTCACCGACCATGGTGCCCATGGTGTGGGTGCCGTGGCCCTCGTTGTCGCACGGGTCGTCGCCTGCGCAGACGTTCGCCGGGTCGAACCAGTTGTAGTCGTGGTCGTACGAGCCGTCGGCGCCCAGGCCGCGGTAGCTGCCGCTGAGCGCGGGGTGCTTGTAGTCCACGCCGGAGTCGATGTTGGCGACCACGACGCCCTCACCGCGCTTGCCCAGTTCGCCCCAGACCCGGGGCGCGCCCACTCGGTCGATGTTCCAGCCGACGGCGTCGGTCGTGGGCTGGTCCTCGCCGGGGGCGGGGGCGGGCAGTTCGATGGGGTCGTCGGCCTCCAGGGACGCCACCTCGGGACGGGCGGCGATCTTCTCGGCAAGAGCCTTGTCCGCCGTCACCTCGAGGGAGTTGGAGATCCAGAAGGCGGTGTAGCGCGCGCCCTCCTTCTTCAGCAGGGCGCGCAGACCGGCCTGGGTGCGGTCGGCGTGCCGGGTCTTCGCCTCGATGACCGCGCGGCCCTTGCCGGCCTTGGACCGGGCCTCGGCCGCGGCGGACGTGTCGGCCTCCGTGGCGAGCTGAACCCAGAAGGTGGCGCGGTCCTGTGCGGCCAGTTGGCGCCGTACGGATGCTTCGGCCTTCTGCCGCAGGGCGGTCGGCTCCTCGGGCGCTCCCGCCGCGGCGGGAGTGGCCGCCAGGAATGGCAGGCTCATGACACCTGAGAGAAGTGCGGCGAGGGTGGCTCGCCGCCGGAACGGGACTTGCCTCAACACGAACTCTCCTCCGCTGAAGGGGGATTCACAGGCAGCAGTATGCGAGCAAGATCACACGCCGCGTGGCGACCACACTTGGCGAGAACACGACATGACGCCCGCTCGCCACCGCGGGGCCCGCCGCGCCGGCCGGGCCCCGCCGTGGGCGGATCAGCCGGACAGGTCCGGCCGGTGGGTGACGCGCACCGCGTTCACCAGCGGCTTGCCGACCAGGGCGGCGAACTCGAGGTTCAGCCGCCCGTCGCTGACCGGCACGGTGAAGGTCCTGGTCAGGGCCCGGAACTCGCCGCCCGCGTCCCGGGCCACGTCGAGGCCCGCAAGCCGCCGGGTCCCCTCCGCCAGTACGTCGAAGACCCGCCGGCCCGGTCTGGTCCCGCTGACCTCGGCGAAGTCCAGCTCGACCTCGTACACCCCGTCGGGCAGGGCGTCGAAGCGGTACTCCGCCACACCCTGGGCGGCGGTGCCGAACAGCTCGCGCTCGTCCGTCGCGGCCACGCCCTTGTACGTCCGCAGCACGCCCAGCCGCTCCAGAGAGCCGTACGATCCCTGCCCGTACCGGCGGTCGCCCCCCAGGTGTCCCCGAGCCGGTCGACGGCCACGCCGCGAGAGGCCGGCCGGCGTCCGGCCGCGCGCGGCCCATTGGCGGGATTTCAGCATGTCCACATCACAGCGTCGGACGTTCCCTTCGCCCGGTTTCGGGCCCGCCGCCCGTCGCTCGTAGACTGCCTGCCATGCACAAGGAGCCCGCCGTCGAGGTGGCCGGTCTGATCAAGCGGTACGGGACGAAGACCGCGCTCGGCGGCCTCGACCTCACCGCCTCGCGGGGCGCCGTCACCGCGCTGCTCGGCCCGAACGGAGCCGGCAAGACGACCACCGTCGAGATCTGCGAGGGCTACCGCCGCCCCGACGCCGGCACGGTCCGCGTACTGGGCCTGGACCCGGTCGCCGACGCCGCCCGGCTGCGCCCGCGCATCGGCGTGATGCTGCAGGAGGGCGGGGTGTACCCGGGCGTGCGCGCCGCCGAGATGCTGCGGCACATGGCGAAGCTGCACGCCCGTCCCCTGGACGTGGACGGCCTGGTCGAACGGCTCGGCCTCGGCTCCTGCGGCCGTACGCCGTACCGCCGGCTGTCCGGCGGGCAGAAGCAGCGCCTCGCGCTCGCGATGGCCGTCGTGGGCCGGCCCGAGCTGGTCTTCCTCGACGAGCCGACCGCGGGGCTCGACCCGCAGGCGCGCCGCGCCACCTGGGAGCTGATCCGGGAGCTGCGGGCGGACGGGGTGGCCGTGCTGCTCACCACCCACTACATGGACGAGGCCGAGCAGCTGTCCGACGCCGTCGCGATCATCGACGAGGGCCGTCTCGTCGTGCACGGCACCCCCGAGGAGCTGTGCCGCGGCGGCGCGGAGAACACCATGCGCTTCTCCGGCCGGCCCGGGCTGGACACCGGCTCGCTGCTGAAGGCGCTGCCCACGGACAGCGCGGCGGTCGAGGTGACCGCGGGCTCGTACCGGGTGACCGGCGACATCACGCCGGAGCTGCTCGCCACGGTCACCACCTGGTGCGCGCAGAACGGGGTGCTGCCCGACCGGATAACGGTGGAGCGCCGCACGCTCGAAGACGTCTTCCTGGATCTGACCGGCAAGGAGCTACGCCCGTGAGCGGCCTGTACACCCCCGCCCCCGGGGCGGCCCCGCTCCCCCGCATGATCGCGGCCCAGGCGGCGCTGGAGACGAAGCTGCTGCTGCGCAACGGCGAGCAGCTGCTGCTGACGGTGATCATCCCGGCCGTGGTGCTCGCCCTGTTCAGCGCGGTCGACGTGATCGACACGGGCGCCGGCGAGCGGGTCGACTTCCTCGCCCCGGGCGCCATCGCGCTGGCCGTCCTGGCGACGTCCTTCACCGGCCAGGCGATCGGCACGGGCTTCGACCGGCGCTACGGAGTGCTCAAACGGCTGGGCGCATCGCCGCTCCCCCGTTCCGGGCTGATGGCGGCGAAGACCGCGTCGGTGCTGGTGACGCAGGTACTGCAGATCGCGCTGCTGTCGGTGATCGCGCTGGCGCTGGGCTGGTCCCCGCAGGGCTCCTGGCTGTACGCCGGACTCCTGGTCCTGCTCGGTACGGCGGCGTTCTCGGGCCTCGGCCTGCTGATGGCGGGCACGCTGAAGGCGGAGGCGACACTCGCCGCGGCGAACCTGGTCTTCGTCCTGCTGATGGTGGTCGGCGGCGTGATGGTCCCGCTGTCGAAGTTCCCGTCGGGCGTCCAGTCCTTCCTGGAGCTCCTGCCCATCACGGCCCTGTCGCAGGGCCTGCGCGAGGTCCTGCAGCACGGCTCGGGCATGCCGTGGTCCGAGGCCGGCGTGCTCACGGTGTGGGCGGTGCTCGGCCTCGGACTGGCGGCGCGTTTCTTCCGCTGGGAGTGACCCCGGGGCGGCTCTGGTCGATGCGCTCCATGAGCTGCGCGACGGACTGCTCGAGGCGCTCGCAGTAGAGGGCGAGGTTGTCCTCCAGGTTGTCCAGGAGGTCCATGCCCTGGGCGCCGGGCGCCACGGGGGCGGCGACGCCGACCACGGCGGCCGTGCGCTGGATCACGTCCTGGCTGGTGGTCCGGCGGCGCTGCGGGGCCGGCACCGTCAGGTCCCGGGCGTCGAAGGTGTAGTCGGGCAGCCGGCCCGCCGGGTCGCTCTCGCCGAGCATCCGGTTGACCTTCCGCAGGATGTCCGTCTTGAACTCGGCCAGCAGATCCGCCCAGAGGGTCGCGGGCCCGCTCGCGGCGTCCATCCAGGACTGGATCAGCTGGGTCTTGGCCACCTGGACCTGGTTCGCCCGGGCCGGCTTTCGTACGTCGGTGGACCGAATCCGCTCGTCGAGCGTGCCGTGCAGATGCGCCTCCAGGCGGATGAAGGGCCGGGCGGCCCGGTTCACCCGGTCGTGCAGCGTGCGCTCGAGCTCCTCGCGCAGCCGGGGCGTCTCGGCGTCCAGGAAGGCGAGCCGGTCGCGCTGGCTCTGCAGCATCCCGGTGAGCTGGTCCACCGGCAGCCGCTCGCTCTCCAGCCGCGCGCGCAGCGCCTGGTACCGGGGCCGGATGAGGGCCCGCGCCTCCTCGGCGACCGCCGCGATGTGCCGCGGGCCGGTCTCGCGGGAGATCAGGTCGGTGAGGGACTGCCGGAGCAGGTCCATCCGGCCCTCGGCCCGGTACTGGGCGGCCTCGGCGTCCCGGCCCTCCTCGGCGAGCCGGACCGACTTCGCCTCCAGCGCGGGCGAGACGGGGATGAACCCCTCGCCGATGAACCCCATGTCGGGCACGACGCGTGCCGGGCACGCGGTGGTCGGTACGGGGGACGACGGCAGCGGACCGACGTACTTGTCGCCGGAGAGCCCGCCGCCCGGGACCTGGACGAGTCCGAGACCGCCCTGGAGCCCGCTGAGCAGGAAGCTCTTACCGGAGTTCGGAGCCGTCCAGCACGGCACGCAGCCCGGACCGGAGTTCTTCCACACCATCGGTAATCGTCGACACCGTACGACTTATACCGGCACGGGACGAACCGGGGGGCCGGAACGGGAGGTTGGCCGTGCCGCTAGGTGTACGCCATGTCCCCGCCGCGCCCCGTCATCCGCTCGAGCAGCGCACTGCCCTCCGTGCCCTGGACGAACGTGCCCAGCGGCGCGAGGCGTTCGGTCAGGGCGTCGTAGGACCCGGGACGGGTGAAGAGCACCACGCCGGCGTACGGGTGCCGGTTGAGCGGGATCACCGGGGTGAGGCCCAGGTCGACCGCGAGTTCCACGTACAGGGCCGTGAGGCGTCTGCGGACGGCCTCCAGGGACGCGGAGTTCACCACGTCCAGCGACAGCGAGAAGTGGTCCTCCATCAGCTGCGC
This sequence comes from Streptomyces sp. NPDC051940, assembly GCF_040680895.1. Lineage (NCBI taxonomy): Bacteria > Bacillati > Actinomycetota > Actinomycetes > Kitasatosporales > Streptomycetaceae > Streptomyces > Streptomyces sp. NPDC051940. The sequence continues at coordinate 23,994 of NZ_JBFAXR010000072.1, forward strand.
CGCGAGCGGCCACGCCTCGGCATGGTCGCCGGGGCCGAAAGCGAGGGCGAATCCCGAACTCCGTCGTAGAAAAGGCCGCACCAGTTCCGGCGCGGAAACCGCCGGCAACGGAATACGGCGGAAGACCGAATGCACGACGGGCTTTCCGGCGAATTTCGCCAGCCCGGCCCGGTGGCCGCTGCGTGCCAGCAGCAGCCCGTCGTCCTCGCTGCCCGCGACGCTCTCCGGGCCCCCCGCCGCCGGGAACCCCGCGGACCAGGTGTACAGCGAGTCACCGGAGCATCGGTCGGTGAGCCGCTGCCACAGTTCGTCCTCCCAGACCGGGTCGGTCAGCAGCCACACGGCACTGTTCCCGCCGAGGCCGCCCTCCAGCGAGGAGAGGGTCTCCCCCGGTCCCGATCCGTCCCACACCGGCTGCCCGACGAGCTGGACGGCTTCCTCCGGAGGAGCTCCCGGATCACCCGCCATCGCGCGGTCTCCCCTGCAGGCCGTAACCGGAATTCATGTCGCCGTAGTATACGTGCTCGCCATTCGGCCCGTGATAATGCGGAAGCGACCACTGGTTGGGCTCGACGTCCGTGAACAAATGCCCGTTCGCGTGATGGTGAATGGAGACGACGTTCCCGTTCGCGTCGATGGCGGTCAGTTCCTCCCACGGTTCGCCGGAGGGTCCGGTGAGGTTGGGGTTGCGCCCCCAGACGGGCTGGGCGTCGACCAGGTCCGGGTCGGTCACGTCGAACCGCCGCAGGACCTCGTCGAGGGCCTCCTGCTGGGATCCCCCGTGTACGTCGCCGCGCGCGGGGTCGAGGCGCAGATGCTGGTCGGGTCCGCCGACCTCGCAGTCGTAGAGCCCGAGGGGGTCCGCGGAGGTGTGCGGGTTGCGGACGTAGGCGGCCGGGTTCGGGGCGGGCGCCAGGCCCAGCGGATCGGGGGTGGTGTAGCGCCCCGTCTCCGGGTCGTAGTAGCGGTGCAGGTTGTAGTGGAGGCCGGTCTCCGGGTCGTAGTACTGGCCGGGGAAGCGCAGCGGCGTGTACGCCGTGGCGTCGCGGTTCCACGTCGTGGTGCCCCACAGGGTGGTGCGGGTGTGCCACGCCAGCGCCCCCGACTCGTCGACCAGTTCCGTCGGCGTGCCGATGAGGTCCGTGGCGATGGCGAAGAACCGCGCGTCGACCTCCTGCTGCGAGGCGCCGTCCAGCATCCGCTCGGTCTGCGCGAGCGGCGCGGTGCCCTGGTGGTCCCAGGTCAGGACCACCGGATGGGGCAGCTGGCCGGGAGCGGTCGTGGTCTGCTCGCACAGCAGGGTGTCGTCCCAGGTGAAGGCCGTTTCCTCGGCGACCGTCCGCCCGTCGGCCGCGAGGCGCTGCTTGGCGGTGCGGCGGCCCAGCGGGTCGTAGCGGTAGCGCCACACCGTGCCGTCGGGCGTCGTGACCGAGGTGAGCCGGTTCTCCGCGTCGTAGGCGTACGACCACACGTCGGGCCTGCGGGAGAGCCGGGTGCGTGTCCGGCGCACCAGGCGGCCGGCGTCGTCGTGCTCGTAGCGGTTCGCGCCTGCGCGCAGCACCCGTGTGCCCCGGTAGACGCGCTCCCCCTGCGCCTCCACGCCGGGGTGGGCCGACGGCCAGGCCGCCAGGGTCTGGTTGCCCGCGGCGTCGTAGGCGTAGGACTCCGTCCAGCCCTCCGCGGTGACGGCCGTGACCCGTCCCATCGCGTCGAGGGAGAACTCGCGCCGTCCGCGCAGCAGATCGCGGGCCGAGGTCATGAGGCCGTCGGCCTGATAGGTGTAGGCGCGCTCGTTGAGCAGCCCGCCGTCGCCGCCCGTCAGCCGCTGACCCGTCAGCCGGCCGGGCTCGTCCCACACCGACGCGACGGTCAGGATCTCGCCGTAGCTCCGCGACACCTCCCGGCCGGCCGTGTCCCGGACGAAGTCCACCCGGTGCCCGCCCGTGGTCAGATGGGTGCGCCGGCCGGCCTCGTCGTGGCCGTAGACGGTCACCTGTCCGGTCGGGGTGACCCGGCGGGTGCGCCGGCCGGCCGCGTCGTACGTCCAGCTCGTCGCCCGGCCGCCGACCAGCTCCGTCTTGAGCAGCCCGCGCCGGTCGTACTGGCGCACCAGGTCCGTGTCCGGACCGGCCGCCTGCACCAGCCGCCCGGCCGGGTCGTACGCGTACGTCGTGACCGAGCCCGCCGCGTCCTGGCGGACCACCCGGCCCAGCGGGTCGCGCTCGTAGCGGATCTCCTCGCCCAGCGCGGTGGTGCGCAGCTGCGGCCGGCCCGCGGCGTCGGGCAGGTAGCGCAGGGTCCGCCGGTCGAAGTCCGTCTCGGTGACCAGCCGCCCGGCCGCGTCGTACTCGTACGACCAGGTCAGACCCTGCGGGTTGGTGACCGAGGTGAGGCGCAGCACGGAGTCGTAACCGAACTCGTACCGCTCCCCGTCGGGGGTCACGCGGGCCGTGAGCCGGTCGAAGGGCCCGTACTCGGCGCGGGTGGTGCGGCCCGTCGCGTCCGTGTGCGCGGTGCAGTTGCCCTCGCCGTCGTACGTCCAGGTCTCGCGCGCCCCGTCGGCAGTGGTCCGGCGGGCGAGCCGGCCGTCCGGCGTCCAGTCGAGCCGGGTCGTCGCCCCGGTGGGGCCGGTGAGGGCCGTGACCCGGCCGAGGGCGTCGCGTGCCACGCGCGTCACGCCGCCGACGGGGTCGGTGATCTCCTCGGGCAGTCCCGCGGGGGTGCAGCGCAGCCGGGTCACCGCGCCCAGCGGGTCGGTCACGGCCGTCGGGAGACCGCGTTCGTCGTAGGTGTACGTCGTGGCGTGGCCCGCCGCGTCGGTGACCGACGTGCGGTTGCCGCGGGCGTCGTACGCCACCCGGCGGCGGGCGCCGTCGGGGCCGGTGAACTCGACGGGCAGCCCCGAGTCCCCGTACACCGTGCGCAGTTCGGTGCCGTCGGGACGGGTGACGGAGGTCAGCCGGCCGTCCTCGTCGTAGCCGAAGCGGGTGGTGTGGCCGAGCGGGTCGGTGTGGGTGACGAGCCGGCCGTCCTTGTCGTACGCGGAGTGGCTGGTGTGGCCGAGCGGGTCGGTCGTGGCCACTACGCGGCAGCGGTCGTCGACCAGATGCCGGGTGGTGTGGCCCGCGGCCGTGGTGAGTTCGGTGATCCGGTGGCCGGTGGCGGGGTCGGGCTCGCCGTAGGCGAGGGTGAGCTGGAAGTGGCCCGCCCCGCCGCCCTCGGCGATCACCCGGTGGCGGTCGTCGTAGACGTAGTCGTAGCGGTGGGTGTTGGAGTCCACCCAGGACGTGATGCGGCCCTGGGCGTCGTGGGTGAAGGTGAGCGCGGCCCCGGAGGGCCTGGTCACGGTGGCGAGGTTGCCGGCCTCGTCGTAGCCGTGGCGGACGAGGGCGGTGCCGTCCAGGGACAGGGCGGTGACGCGGCCCGCGTCGGAGGTGGTGACGGTCAGCCGGTAGCCGCCGGAGTGGGTGAGCGCGAGCGGGGTGCCCTCAGGGGTGCGGTCGATCGTGATCCGGTGGCCGTTGCGGTCGGCGGTCTCCGCCAGCCAGGCCGTGCCGTCCTCGCCCGGCCCGGTGCCGGGCGGGGCGGTGAAGTGGCGGACGAGGCCGGTCTCCGGGTCGGTGAGGGTGTAGTCGCCGTCGGCGGTGCGCTCCAGCCGGGACCGGCCGATGCCGGTCTCGGGGCGGGTGGAGAGGCCGGGGACCGGATGCGGATACGTGATCAGCAGCCCGTCCGCCGTCACGTGCACCACGCCCATGGCGTCCACGAGCAGCCGCTCGTCGACGGTCGAGGACCACGACGGGCCGAAGAAGCGGCCCAGCGTGTAGCCGGACTCGAAGCGGCGGGTGACGGCCAGGGGCAGCAGACCGGGCAGTTCCACGTCGGTCTGGGGCAGGAACATCCGCCCCGTGGCGAGGTCCACCGGCTCGGTGCCGTTCGTACAGCGGTTGCAGTCCGGCCGGTTGTGCCCGCCCGGCACGTCGTCGACGAGCCGTCGCGCCCGGTTGGCGTCCTGCGCCAGGTCCGCCGCGTCCGCGGCGACGCGGGTGGCCCGCACTCCCGCGCCGGCGCCGCCGGTGGCGGCGGTCAGGGCGAGGTCCGGGACCAGCCGGCCGAGGCCCTCGGCCGGGTCCTTCATGAAGTCGGTCACCATCTGGCGGCCGGCGCCCCAGGGGTCGTTGGCCACGGTGACCAGGCCGGCCACGGTGCCGTTGAGGTTGGTGAGGTACTCGGCGGGGTGGGTGAGGTTGTACGGGTCCGTCGGGTTGATCTGCCGGGCGAACTGGACGATTCCGGCCGCGCCCTTGATGATCCCCGCGTTGAAGTGGTCCCGCATCACCTGCCACTCCTCGAGGCCGTCCGACAGCTGCTCGCTGTAGTCCGGCTTCGGCGGGGCGGCGTCGCGGGCCGCCTGCACGGCGCCGCGGGCCGTCTCCGCGGCGGCGTTGCGCTGTTCGCGGGCCCTGGTGAGGATGTCCTGCGCCTCCTGCATGGTGGCGATGCCCGGGTTGGTCTCCCCGGGGCGCGGCGGCAGGGAGGAGGGGTCGCGCGACTCGGGCGGGGTGTCGTTGTAGCTGCGGACGGCGTCGTTGTACGCCTCGACCTTGGCGTCGTGCTCGTCGGCGGCCCGCTGACCGGACTTCCACTTGTCGATGGCCAGCTGGGCCTGGCCCTGGGCCCAGGTGACCGTGCCGGCGAAGTTCTCCAGCGCGCCGGCGGCCTTCTCGCTCGCCTGCGCCGCCCGGAACCACTTCGGCGGCTCGATGGTGACCCGGTCCCGGAACGCGTCCGCCGCGGCGCCCTTGAGGTGGGCGGAGTCCAGGCCCTGCAGCCCCCGGCCGACGTTGTCGAACGCCCGGCCGAAGTCCCGCAGATGGCTCGCGGTGGCGGTGAGCTTGTCGGAGCTGCCGTAGACGAGCTTGGTCCTGTCCTCGGTCTCGCCGAGCTGCATCTCGTCGACCTCGGCGCCCATCTGGTTGGCCAGGGAGCGGGAGTTCTCCCGTACCCAGTCCGCGCCGGACTCCCAGCCCACCTCGTCGAGCCGGTCGGCGGCCCAGTTGCCGACGCCCTCGACCTTGTCGCCCGCCCACTCGGTGGCGTCCTCCACGGCGTCCTCGACGACGTCGGGCGTGATGTCGCTGACGAAGTCCCCGAAGCCCATCAGTTGCCCCCGTCGCCCGGCTGCCGCTGCGCCCGCTCCTCCGGTGACGGACCGAAGGTGTCGTCCAGGGCCCGGTCGAACTGGTCGTCGCTCACGCCGAGCATGTCGTTCATGAGGTCCGCCTGGCGGCCGCCCTGTCCCTCCGTCATCAGGGTGCGGCCGGTGTCCTTCCACGTCTGCGCCATCTCGTCGCCCGCCCGGTCGAACGACTCCGCCGAGTAGTCGGGGGCGTCCGGGGTGACGATGTCGCCCCAGCTCTGCCCGGCGACCTCGTCCTCGGTGAGGTGCGGGTTGCCGACGAGGGAGTTCAGGCCGACCTTCAGGGCGTTCTCCGCGTACCGGTCCTCCTCCCAGATCAGCCCCGCGGCCAGCCCCAGCCGGGCGGCGATCTGGTTGGCGTCCTGGACGAGCGCCCGTACGCCCCACTCCCAGCGCTCGCAGAAGTCCTCGAAGTCGACCGACAGGGCGTAGTGCCCGGCCTCCATCCCGGTCATCGACAGATCGGAGAAGCCCTTGCCGAGGACCGCGCCGGTGGAGCTGCCGACGTCCTTGAGCTCCGCGACGGCGTCGCGCAGCCCCTTGGTGATCAGCTGGACGGACTGCGCGTCGATCCGCAGGTCCTCGGAGCCGCCCATCAGTTCCGCCCCCTCGCGTCGTCCGGCTTCCCGTCCTCGTCGGCCCGCGCTGTGCCCGGACGCCCGTCCTCGTCCCGCGCGTCCACCGCGACGTCGTCCGGCACGATGCCCCGCACCGGCGGGAAGAGCATCGCGGTGTCCTCGTCGCCGATGTCGACGGCCACCCCGGCGGGCACGCCCATCGCGGGGATGATCTCGTCGAGCAGCCGGGCGCCGAGGAAGACCGCGTACTCCCACGCGCGCGCGGTGCTCTGCCCGTCGCCGGTGTCCCGGGCGCGGGCGAACCGGGCGAGCGCCTCCTCGTCCGTGAAGCCGCAGATCCAGCGGATGCCGCCGAACTCGGCCGTCCACAGCCCGCCGCCCTCGAACGGGACCAGCACGGTGGCGCGGCGCAGCTCGCCGACCATCGCCCTGCCGTCGCCCATCCCCGCCCGTCGCTCGGCGATCCGCTCCGCCAGCGCCCCCGCGCTCATCGCGGCACCTCCCGTGCGTTGTCACTCTGGTCGTCCCCGGCACCGTAGGACAACACGCGGTATGCGGGGTGGGCGGTTCCGGTCAGGGTCGCCTGCAGCCGTTCGCCGGGGGGCGATTCCGGCCGTTTCAGGACGGATCCGCGTCGGGACCGCCCGGCGGGCCCCACAGCAGGCGGTACGTCGCGGGCTCCCGTTTCCAGCCGCGGCCGGCGAACCCCAGCCGCAGCTCGCCGCCGCGCCAGGTGCCGGTGCACTCGATGACCTCGCCGTCCCGCAGATGGCTCGGGCTGCGGAACGTGAGCACGCCGTCGAGCAGCTCGTAGCGCGCCGTGTGCACGCCGCGCGGCGGCGACTCGCGGCGCAGCCAGCCCGCGATCTGCGCGCCGTGCTCGCGCCCCGGCTCGGGCTTCACCAGCACGTCCAGTACGACCCCGTCCGGATAGAACCGGAACACCTGTATCCCCGCGGCGAAGACGCCCTGCGGCGCCCCGTCCCCTGCTCTCCGCTGCCCCATACGGTCAACGTACTGCGCACGGCGGGGTTCGTAACCGGTGGGGCTGATCACCGACAAACCCGGGCATACCCTTACTTGACCCGACATCCGCCGCCCCCTCCGGTCCCCCGCCCGGACCCCGCCGCATACGATGGGCGCCGTGCTCAACCCTCTCGCGCTCATCGACCGCCGCTGGACCCCGTCGCCGAAGACCGTCCAGCGCGCCGCCCTGGCCGCGCTCGTCATGAGCGTGATCATCGTCGTCACCGGCGGAGCCGTGCGGCTGACCGGCTCGGGGCTGGGCTGCGACACCTGGCCGAAGTGCTCCGGCGACAGCCTGGTGGCCACGAAGGAGATGGGGCTGCACGGCGCCATCGAGTTCGGCAACCGGATGCTGACGTACGTGCTGAGCGCCGTCGTCGGCTGGGCCATCGTCGCCGCCCGGTGCGCCAAGCCCCGGCGCCGGGGTCTGACCCGGCTGGCCTGGGGGCAGTTCTGGCTGGTGATGAGCAACGCCGTGCTCGGCGGCATCACCGTGCTCACCGAGCTCAACCCGTACACCGTGGCCGGGCACTTCCTCGCCGCGAGCGGGCTGCTCACCGTGGCGTACCTCACCTGGCACCGGGCGCGGGAGGGCGACGGCGGGCCGGACCAGCTGGTCGGGCAGATCGTCCGCCGGCTCACCTGGGCGCTGGTCGCGGTCGCCGCGCTGCTGGTCACCGCCGGGACCGTCGTCACCGGTACGGGGCCGCACGCCGGTGACTCCAGCGAGGTGCCGCGGATGGAGTGGATCTCCTGGACCGACGCGGCCCACGTGCACGCCGTGACCGCCTGGCTGGTCGTGGCGCTGACCGTCGCCGTGTGGGTGACGGTGAAGGTGATGGACGGCCCGCCCGGTCCGCTGCGCGCGGCGCGCGATCTGTTCCTGGTGCTGATGGCGCAGGGCGTCATCGGTTACGTCCAGTACTTCACCGACGTCCCCGGACTGCTCGTCGCCGCGCACATGCTGGGCTCCGCCCTGGTTTGGATCGCGGTGCTGCGCGTGCTGCTGTCGCTGCGCCACCGCCCGGAGGTCCCGGCGGCGGACATCCCCCAGCCGGTCACCCCGCACAGCCACGCGGTCGCGGCGTCCTGACGCCCCGGCCCACGTTCCGAGGAACCGCCCCATGCCCGCGCGCACCGTCCTCATCCTGCAGCACGTCGAGGTCGAGAAGCCGGGTCTGATCCTCGACGCCCTCTCCGGCAGCGGGCTCGACGTGGACATCCGGAACCTGATCGACCTCCCGGGCGCCTCGGCCGCCGATCTGCCGCCGGTGGCGGACCTGGCGGGTCTCGTCGTCATGGGCGGCCCGATGAACGCGGACGACCTCGCCGGCCATCCGGCCCTGAAGGTGGAACGCGAGCTGCTGGCCGCGGCGCTGGCGGCCGGGGTGCCGACGCTGGGCGTGTGCCTGGGCGCGCAGCTCCTCGCGCGGGCGGCGGGGCTGTCCGTACGGACCGGTGCGGGCGCCGAGATCGGCTGGGCCCCGCTGGAGGGCGTCGACCGCACCGACCCGGTCGTCGGCCCGCTCGCCGACGCCCCCGCCGTCCTCCACTGGCACGGCGACCGCATCGTGCCGGGCCCCGACACGCGCGTCCTCGCCCGCACGGCGACCACCGAATGCCAGGCGTTCCGCGCCGGCCCGGTGGCGTGGGGCGTCCAGTTCCACCCGGAAATAACCCCGGACCTCCTCGACACATGGCTGACGGACCCCACCTTCACCACCGAGGCCGTAACAACCCTCGGCCCCACGGCCCCAACCCACCTCCGCACCGCCGCCGCAGCCGCGGCCCCAGCCTTGCAGCCCCTGGCGGGCCGGGGCCTGGCCCACGTGGTGCGCCTGATGCGGGAACGCACGGCACGCTAGCGGCCGGCAAAGCCGACGCTGAACCGCCCCCACGCCTCCGCCGCACCACCAGCCCCCGTGGGGGGTTGGAGGTCAGGTCAGGTCCGGTCCGGTCTGGGTCCGGGTCCGGGACGGGGGCCAAGCCCCTGGCACCCGCCGGAGCGAAGACCAGCGCTGAACCGCACCCACGCCCCCACCCGCCCCCAGCTCCCCAGGGGTTGTGGCGGCCCCGGCCCGGGGGCCCCGGGGGTTCGGGGGCCGGGGCCAGGAGGCCCCGGGGGCCGGGGTCCGGGGGTCAGGGCCCGGGGGCCGGGGGCCGGAGGTCCGGGGGCCAGGGCCCGGAGGCCCCGGGGGTCCGGAGGTCTGGGTCCGGGAGGTCCGGGGGTCCGGAGGTCTGGGTCCGGGGGTCCGGAGGTCTGGGTCCGGGGGGCCGGAGGTCCGGGTCCGGAGGGCCGGGGGCCGGGGGCCGGGGGTCGGGGGTCGGGGGCCCGGGGTCCGGGGGCCCGGGGTCCGGGGTCCGGGGTCCGGGTCCGGAGGGCCGGAGGTCCGGCGGACCAAGCCCGGCGCCGATCCGCACCCACCCCTCCCACCCACCCCCAGCTCCCCGGGGGCCAAAGGGACCAGGTCCGGGGGCCAAGCCCCCAGCGTCCATCGGGACCAAGGCCGGCCCCAATCCGCACCTGGGCCCTCACCCACCCCCCGCTCCCACGGGGCCCAGGGGCGAAGCCCCCGGCATCCGCAGCGAAGTCCGGCGCTGAACCGCACCCACTGCGCCCACCCGCCCCCACCACCACGGGGCCCGGGGGCGAAGCCCCCGGTGTCCGCCGGGGCGAAGGTCCGTCCGTGCTCACGCCCTCTTGCCCAGACCCCTGCTCCCCAGGCCGGGGGCCCGGGGATGGGGGGGCCGGGGGTCCGGGTCCGGAGGTCCGGGGGTCCGGGCCCGGGGGTCCGGGAGGTCCGGGCCCGGGGGTCCGGGAGGTCCGGGTCCGGGGGTCCGGGAGGTCCAGGGGTCGGGGTCCGGGCGGACCAAGCCCGGCGCCGATCCGTACCCACCCCTCCCGCCCACCCCCAGCTCCCCGGGGGCCCGGGGGCGGAGCCCCTGGCGTCCGCCGGGGTGAAGGCCCGTCCGTGCTCACGCCTCGCCCCCAGTCCTCTACTCCCCGGGGTTCGGGGGCGAAGCCCCCCGGGTCCGGCGGGGCGGAGCCCCGGGGCGTGCCGCGTCGGGGCGGCTAGTTCTCCGACAGGAACGCGTACACCGCCTGTCTGCCCTCGTCGTCCACGGACCTGCTCTGTACGGAGTGCGCGGCTCCGCGCACGATGCGCACCTCCGCGTCCGGGATCAGCGCACGCTGCTGGTGCAGCCACTCCACCGGCGTGGACAGGTCCCGGTCGCCGCCGAGCAGCAGCACCGGCACGTCCGGCAGCTTCGCGTCGTCGGGCGGCGACGGCGGTACGGGCGTGCGCGGCCAGTCCAGACAGCTGAGCAGCGAGCCCGTGCCCTTGGCGGTCTCGGCGTCGTACGGGCCGTAGTCCGCGGGGGTGAGCGCGGCCACCGCCCGCTCCAGGGCCGCGCGGCGGCCCTCCGGCGGGGTGTCGCTGGTCCCCCAGGGGAAGTGGCCGTCCAGGCAGAGCGTGGCGGCGTGCAGCCCCTGGCTGAGGTCCGCGGCCCCGGCCGCGCCGCCCTTGCGCGTCCCGGCGATCAGCGCCTCGAGCCGGTCCGGGCGCTCCTGCGCGGACTCGTGCAGGGCCCCGATCGGCTCGGTGTAGTCGGGGTCGGTGAACTCGTACGTGGTGAGCATGTCCAGGACCTCGGCCCCGTTGCCGTAGCGCCGGACGGTCTCCCGGAGATCGGCAACCGGATCCGTACCGCAGCCGGCCGCCGCGCACGCGGCCTTCAGCACCCGGGCCGTGGCCTGCATGGGCACGAGCACCATCGTGTCGTAGTCCGAGTGCGGGACGACGGAGTCGAGCACCAGCCGGGCGACGCGGTCCGGGTGGGCCAGCGCGTAGTGCTGCGCGGTGTACGTGCCGTACGAGACGCCGTCCAGCGTCCACCGCTCCGCCCCCAGGGCGCGGCGCAGCAGGTCGAGGTCGGCGACGGTGTCGGCGGTGCTGTAGTAGCGGCGGTTCGCGCCGAGGGAGGCCGCGCAGTCGCGCACCGCGGCGCGGGACGGGGCGGTCAGGTCGGAGGAGCCCATCTGGCGCTGCAGGGCCGGGCAGTCCAGCGCCCGCGGCCCCGTGCCGCGCTGGTCCATCAGCACCAGCCGGTAGTCGTCGAGCACCGGCTCCATCAGCTCGCCGAGGCGTTCCGCGTACGGCACGGCGGGCTGGCCGGGGCCGCCGGTGAGGAACACCAGCACGCCTTTCGGGGCATCGGCGTTCTCCGTCATGGCCACGGCGAGGTCGAGCGAGCCCTTCGCCTTGCCGCGGTGGTCGAGCGGTACGCGCAGCGTGGCGCAGGCGAAGGACTTCGGCGCGGCGCAGTCCCGCGCCTCGCCGAGCGTCGGGGCGCCCGGGTCCGTCGTGGTCGGCGCCGGTGTGCGGGACGCCCGCTCCGGGTCCTCCGACTCGCACGCGCCGGCGGTGGCCAGCACCGCCGCCACCGCCGCCCCGGCCGCGTACCGCCAGACCGTCCGCATCAGGCTCCCCCTTCGCCGTCCCGGAAGCACCATGGTGCGGCGGCGCGCCGCCCCGGGACGAGCACCGTTCGGCAACGACCCGGCCTCACACGTGGTACACCCGGCGGGCCGTCCCGCCCGCCACGGCCGCGCACATCCGCTGCGCGTCGCCCCGCGAGCACAGGCCCTCGGCGGGCCAGCCGGTCTGCAGCCGGTCCAGGGCCGCCGCGAAGGCCCGGGCGGCGACGACGTACAGCTCGGGGAGCACAGCCGCGCCGGACGAGAACAGCAGCTTGCCGGCCGGGGCGAGGGAGAGCGTGGCGGCGGGGTCGGGGCCCGCGTCGGCGTACACGTGCGGGTGGACGGCGGCCAGCCGGGCCGCCGCCCGGTGGTGCGGTGCGGCGGGGATCAGGACCAGGTCGCCGCCCTGGCCCGCGGTGTGGTCCAGGAACGCCGCCACGTCGTCCGGGTGGCCGCCGTGCAGCTGTACGGGGAGGCCGCTGGCCAGTGCGCTCCACAGCAGGTGCCGTACGAGGACGGTGTCCGGGGCGCCGCCCTGGAGCAGCCGCGCGGCGGAGCGGCGGACCTCGACGAGGCCCGGCGAGCGGTGCGCCGAGCCCTCCGCGGCACGGGCCCCGCAGGCGAACGCGACGGCGGACTGGGCGGCGGAGTGGACGGCTTCGGCGGCGTCGCGCAGGAAGCCGGCCACGGTGCCCGTCGTCTTCGCGACGCGGGCGGCGAGGGTCTCCAGGCGGACGATCTCGTGGGAGCGGGCGGCGGGGTCGGCCGGTTCGCCGTCGACCAGGTAGACCTCGATGCCGGCGCCGCGCAGCAGCGTGCGGCTCGCCCGGTAGGCGCCCAGCTCGCGGCGGCGCGCCAAGTACTGCGCGGGCGGGCAGTGGGCCGGCAGGCCCAGGAGCGGGGGGCACCAGCGGCGTACGGCGCGGCCCAGGGGGCCGTCGAAGAACGTCACGCCCTGCGGGGCGGGGGCTCGCGCTCCCTCCGCGCTCGCCAGGTGGGTCTCGAATGTGCCCAGGCCGAGTTCGCCGGGGGTGATGCCTTGGCTGTGCGTGTCGATGAGGGCGGGCTCCACGCACTGCCTAACGCTGCGGCGGGCGCCTGGTTGCGTCCCGGGCCATGGTCGCGTCACGCTGCGGGGGCTCCGCCCCCGAGCCCCCGAATCGGCGCTGCGCGCCTCTGGCCTCAAACGCCGGCCAGGCTCCGTCGGCGCTGCGCGCCTCGGCCTCAAACGCCGGACGGGCTCGAATGGCGCTCCGCGCCTCGTCCTCAGGCGCCGGACGGGCTTGATCGGTGCTCCGCGCCCCGGCCTCGAACGCCGGACGGGCTTGATCCGCGCTGCCCGCGCCCGTGGGGTCAGAGCTGGATGCCCGCCATCCTGCGCCACTCGTACGGGCCCGTCTCGACCTTCGCCGCGAACTCGCCCGCGAAGTCGTCGTGCAACGTGAGGGACGCGCGCTCGGCCGCGGCCTTGGCGATGTCCATCGACGGGGCCACGAGGTCGCCCCAGGCGCCGTCCGTGCCGACCAGCACGATGCGCGCGCCCAGTTCGCCGAGGTACGCGATCTGGCCTTCCGCGCCGCCGTGCTTCGACGCGAACGCGGTGATCTGCTTGGCCAGCCGGCCCGTGATCTTGTCGCTCATACGGCCGATGCTACCCATGGGTAGAGCCCCCCACCAGCCTCACCGGATGTGACCCGGCACCCAGCGGCCGTCCTACCGGAGGAACGGATCCGCCGCGACCGCGAGGAACAGCAGCGACACGTACGTGATCGACCAGTGGAAGAGCCGCATCTCCTTGAGCTTCGCGCCCGTCAGCCCCTTCTTCGCCCGGGACTGCAGCGCGTACGCCTCACGCATCCAGTACGCGCCCACGACCACGGCCACCGCCGGGTAGAACCACCCGGTGTACCCCAGCGGCCACAGCAGCAGCGAGACGGCGACCATCACCCAGCTGTACAGAACGATCTGCCGCGCGACGACCTTGTTCGACGCGACCACCGGGAGCATGGGCACGCCCACCCGGGCGTAGTCGTCCTTCACCTTCATCGACAGCGGCCAGTAGTGCGGCGGCGTCCAGAAGAAGATAACGAGGAAGAGGATCAGGGACGCCCACGAGACCGAGTTCGTGACCGCGGACCACCCGATGAACACCGGCATGCAGCCCGCGATGCCGCCCCACACGATGTTCTGCGCGGTGCGGCGCTTGAGGATCATCGTGTAGCCGACGACGTAGAACAGGATCGCGAGCAGCGACAGGGCCGCCGACAGGGGGTTGACCAGGACCGCGAACCACACCGTCGAGACCACCGACAGCGTGAGCCCGAAGACGAGCCCCTCGCGCGGCGAGACGATCCCCGTGACCAGTGGGCGCTGCTCCGTGCGGTGCATCAGCGCGTCGATGTCGCGGTCGATGTACATGTTGAGCGCGTTCGCACCGCCGGCGGAGAGGTATCCGCCGAGACAGGTGGCGACGACCAGCCACAGGTCGGGCACGCCCTCGGCGGCCAGGAACATCACCGGAACGGTGGTGATCAGCAGCAGCTCGATGATGCGCGGCTTCGTCAGCGCGACGAATGCCATGAGACGGGCCCGGAACGGCCAGCGGGCGGGGGACGCCGCGAGCGCCCCGGCTGGTCGGGATTCGACGGCCGTCACGGACACCTCTTGATCAAGAAGGTTGCGAAGTTCAGTAGCCCAACTTTAGACGCTGCCGACAGGGCCGCCCTCCCGGGGGTCCCTCGTGTGTCGGACGGGGTACGCGCACCTGTTCGCGCAGGCCGCACACCCCCTGCTCATCCGAGCCCGCAATCCCCCACGGGAGCACGCCGTCTCGCCTGTCGAGAGGCGGACCATGCCTGTCACCGGCAGTCTGTAAGTGAGGGATAGGCTCGATGGTGCCCGGTGCGCACACGTTCACCGGCCTTCGACATGTGGAGAGGAGCCCTGAGCAAGGGTGAGCACGCAGCCGACCACCACAGCGCTCGAGTGGACCGACCTGGACGACCGGGCGGTCGACACGGTTCGCGTCCTGGCCATGGATGCCGTCCAGAAGGTGGGCAACGGCCACCCTGGTACGGCCATGAGCCTCGCCCCCGCCGCGTACACCCTCTTCCAGAAGGTGATGCGGCACGACCCCTCCGACCCGGACTGGGTGGGCCGCGACCGGTTCGTCCTCTCCGCCGGCCACTCCTCGCTGACGCTGTACATCCAGCTCTACCTGGCGGGTTACGGCCTGGAGCTGGACGATCTGAAGGCGTTCCGCACCTGGGGCTCGAAGACCCCGGGCCACCCGGAGTACGGCCACACCAAGGGCGTGGAGACCACCACCGGTCCGCTGGGCCAGGGCATCGCCAACGCCGTGGGCATGGCGATGGCCGCGCGCTACGAACGCGGTCTGTTCGACCCGGAGGCGCCCGCGGGCACCTCCCCGTTCGACCACGACATCTGGGTGATCGCCGGTGACGGCTGCCTCCAGGAGGGCATCTCGCACGAGGCGTCCTCGCTGGCCGGCCACCAGAAGCTGGGCAACCTGACCCTGCTGTGGGACGACAACCACATCTCGATCGAGGGCGACACCGAGACCGCCGTCTCCGAGGACACCCTCAAGCGGTACGAGGCGTACGGCTGGCACGTGCAGCGCGTGGAGCAGAAGCCGAACGGCGATCTGGACCCCGAGGCGCTGTTCCGCGCCTTCGAGGAGGCGCGGCGCGTCACCGACAAGCCGTCCTTCATCGCCGCCCGTTCGATCATCGCCTGGCCGGCCCCGAACGCCCAGAACACCGAGGCCGCGCACGGTTCCGCGCTGGGCGCGGAGGAGGTCGCCGCCACCAAGGTGGTGCTGGGCTTCGACCCGGAGCAGCACTTCGAGGTCGCCGACGAGGTACTGGCACACGCCCGCGAGGTCGGCGACCGGGGCCGCGAGGCCCGCGCCGAGTGGGAGAAGCGGTTCGCCGAGTGGCGCACCGCCAACCCGGAGCGCGCCGCCGAGTTCGACCGGATGCAGGCGGAGAAGCTGCCGGAGGGCTGGGAGGAGAAGCTGCCGTCCTTCCCCGCCGGCAAGGACGTCGCGACCCGCAAGGCGTCCGGCGAGGTGCTGAAGGCGCTCGGCCCGGTGATCCCCGAGCTGTGGGGCGGCTCCGCCGACCTGGCCGGCTCGAACAACACCACCATCGACGCGGACTCGTCCTTCCTGCCGGACGACAACCCGCTGCCGGGCGCCCGGAAGTACGGCCGCACGGTCCACAACGGCATCCGCGAGCACGCGATGGCCGCCGCCATGAACGGCATCACGCTGCACGGCCACACCCGGGTGTACGGCGGCACGTTCCTGGTGTTCTCCGACTACATGCGCAACGCGGTGCGGCTGTCGGCGCTGATGGCCCTGCCCGTGACGTACGTCTGGACGCACGACTCCATCGGCCTCGGCGAGGACGGCCCGACCCACCAGCCCATCGAGCACCTGCCGGCGCTGCGGGCCATCCCCGGTCTGAACGTCGTCCGCCCCGCGGACGCCAACGAGACGGTCATCGCCTGGCGCGAGATCCTGCGCCGCTACACCAGGGCGTACCCGAAGGGCAACCCGCACGGCCTGGCGCTGACCCGGCAGAACGTGCCGACGTACGAGCCGAACGAGGACGCCGCCAAGGGCGGGTACGTGCTCTTCGAGGCGGACGGCGGTACTCCCGAGGTCATCCTCATCGGCACCGGCTCCGAGGTGCAGCTCGCCGTCGAGGCGCGCGAGCAGCTGCAGGCCGCGGGCATCCCGACCCGGGTCGTGTCGATGCCGTGCGTGGAGTGGTTCGAGGAGCAGGACCAGGCGTACAAGGACTCCGTCCTGCCCCCGTCGGTGAAGGCCCGCGTGGCCGTCGAGGCGGCCGTCGGACTCACCTGGCAGAAGTACGTCGGGGACGCCGGGCGCATCGTCTCGCTGGAGCACTTCGGCGCGTCCGCCGACTACAAGGTCCTGTACCGCGAGTACGGCCTGACGGGCGACGCCGTTGCCGCCGCCGCCCGGGAATCTCTGGAAGCCGCCGGTCGCTGAGGCGTACGTACAAGGAAATCAGGAGCTGAATCCCATGACAGACGCACTGAAGCGCCTCTCCGACGAAGGCGTCGCGATCTGGCTGGACGACCTGTCCCGTAAGCGGATCACGTCCGGCAACCTCGCCGAGCTGATCGACGACAGCCACGTCGTCGGTGTCACCACCAACCCGTCGATCTTCCAGAAGGCCATCTCCTCCGGCGACGGCTACGACGAGCAGCTGGCGGACCTCGCCGCCCGCGGCGTCACCGTCGACGAGGCCCTGCGCATGATCACCACGGCGGACGTCCGCGACGCCGCCGACATCCTGCGCCCGGTCTTCGACGCCACCGACGGCCAGGACGGCCGGGTCTCCATCGAGGTGGACCCGCGCCTGGCGCACAACACGACCGCCACCATCGCCGAGGCCAAGCAGCTGGCCTGGCTGGTGGACCGGCCCAACACCCTGATCAAGATCCCGGCGACCAGGGCGGGCCTGCCGGCCATCACCGAGGTGATCGGCAAGGGCATCAGCGTCAACGTCACGCTGATCTTCTCGCTGGAGCGCTACCGCGAGGTGATGGACGCCTACCTCTCCGGCCTGGAGAAGGCCAAGGCGGCCGGTCTGGAGCTGGGGAAGATCCACTCCGTGGCCTCGTTCTTCGTCTCCCGCGTGGACACCGAGGTCGACAAGCGCCTCGACGCGCTGGGCACGGACGACGCCAAGGCGCTGCGCGGCAAGGCCGCCGTCGCCAACGCACGGCTGGCCTACCAGGCGTTCGAGGAGGTCTTCTCCTCCGACCGCTGGGCGGAGCTGGAGAAGGCCGGCGCCAACAAGCAGCGCCCGCTGTGGGCGTCGACCGGCGTGAAGGACCCGGCGTACAAGGACACCCTGTACGTCGACGACCTGGTCGCCCCCGGCACCGTCAACACCATGCCGGAGGCCACCCTCGACGCCACCGCCGACCACGGCGCGATCACCGGCGACACCGTCCGCGGCGCCTACAAGGAGGCCAAGGCCGACCTCGACGCGCTGGCCGCGCTCGGCATCTCGTACGACGACGTCGTGCAGCTGCTCGAGGACGAGGGCGTGGAGAAGTTCGAGGCGTCCTGGACCGACCTGGTGAAGTCGACGCAGGCGGAGCTCGATCGCCGCGCCCCGAAGGAGGCGTGAGCCCGGTGACCGAACCGACGGGTGTGGCGGCGAACCCGCTGCGCGACCCGCAGGACCGGCGGCTCCCGCGCATCGCGGGGCCGTCCGGCCTGGTCATCTTCGGCGTCACGGGCGACCTCTCCCGCAAGAAGCTGATGCCGGCGGTGTACGACCTCGCCAACCGGGGTCTGCTGCCGCCGGGTTTCTCCCTCGTCGGCTTCGCCCGGCGCGAGTGGGAGAACGAGGACTTCGCCCAGGTCGTGCACGACGCGGTCAAGGAGCACGCCCGCACCCCCTTCCGGGAGGAGGTGTGGCACCAGCTGTCGGAGGGCTTCCGGTTCGTCCAGGGCGACTTCGACGACGACGAGGCCTTCGACCGGCTGCGCCAGACCATCGAGGCGCTCGACAAGGAGCGGGGCACGGGCGGCAACTTCGCCTTCTACCTCTCCGTACCGCCGAAGTTCTTCCCCCTGGTGCTGCAGCAGCTGCAGGAGCACGGGCTGTCGGACTCCTCCGGCCACGGCTGGCGGCGGGCTGTCGTCGAGAAGCCGTTCGGGCACGACCTGAAGAGCGCCCAGGACCTCAACAAGATCGTCCACCAGGTCTTCGAGCGTGACGCGGTCTTCCGGATCGACCACTACCTCGGCAAGGAGACCGTCCAGAACATCCTGGCGCTGCGCTTCGCCAACACGATGTTCGAGCCGCTGTGGAACCGGTCGTACGTCGACCATGTGCAGATCACGATGGCCGAGGACATCGGCATCGGCGGCCGTGCCGGCTACTACGACGGTATCGGCGCGGCGCGCGACGTGATCCAGAACCATCTGCTGCAGCTGCTGGCGCTGACGGCCATGGAGGAGCCCACCTCCTTCCACCCCAAGGCGCTGGTGGCGGAGAAGCTGAAGGTCCTCAACGCGGTGCGGCTGCCGGAGGACCTCGGCAAGCACACCGTCTTCGGCCAGTACGCGGCCGGCTGGCAGGGCGGCGAGCAGGTACCCGGTTATCTGGAGGAGGAGGGCACCGACCCCGACTCCGTGACCGACACCTACGCCGCGCTGAAGCTGGAGATCAACACCCGCCGCTGGGCGGGCGTGCCGTTCTACCTCCGTACGGGCAAGCGGCTCGGACGCCGGGTGACGGAGATCGCGGTGGTCTTCCAGCGCGCCCCGCACTCCCCGTTCGACGCCTACGACACCGCGGAGCTGGGTCAGAACGCCCTGGTCATCCGGGTGCAGCCGGACGAGGGCGTGACGATCCGGTTCGGTTCGAAGGTGCCGGGCACCTCGATGGAGATCCGGGACGTGACGATGGACTTCGCGTACGGCGAGTCCTTCACGGAGTCGAGCCCCGAGGCGTACGAGCGGCTGATCCTCGACGTGCTGCTCGGCGACGCGAACCTCTTCCCGCGGCACCAGGAGGTGGAGCGCTCCTGGGAGATCCTCGACCCGGTCGAGGAGTACTGGTCCAAGCGCAAGCCCGAGCCGTACACGGCGGGCACGTGGGGCCCGAAGGCGGCGGACGAGATGCTCGCGAGAGACGGACGGAGCTGGCGTCGGCCATGACTGCGTTCCTCCGGGGGACAACCCCCGGGCCCCCGGCCGCAAAGGCGGGCCCACCGAACCCGGGCCCGCCAGGCGGCGAGGCGATACTGAAGAACCCGAGCAACGGACGGAGCGGGCGGCGGCCATGAACATCGATCTGACGGACACCACGTCGAGCCAGATCAACTCGGCGCTGGTCAAGGCCCGCAGGGCCACCGGCATGCCGGCGGTGGGCATGGTGCTGACCCTCGTCATCGTCACCGACGAGGGCAACCACTACGACGCGCTGAAGGCCGCCGCGGAGGCGTCCAAGGAGCACCCGTCGCGCATCCTGGTCGTCATCCGGCGGCCCGGGCGCACGCCGCGCAACCGGCACACCGCACGGCTGGACGCCGAGGTGCGGGTCGGCTCGGAGTCGGACACCGGTGAGACGGTGCTGCTGCGGCTGCACGGCGAGCTGGCGGGCCACGCGGAGAGCGTGGTGCTGCCGCTGCTGCTGCCGGACGCGCCCGTCGTCGTCTGGTGGCCGGAGGACGCCCCCGAGGTGCCCTCGGAGGACCTCCTCGGGGTGCTGGCCCAGCGCCGGATCACCGACGCGGCGGCCACCGAGGACCCGGTCGCCTCGCTGGGGCTGCGGGCCCGGACGTACGCGCCCGGGGACACGGACCTGGCCTGGACGCGCGTCACGGGCTGGCGCAGTGTGCTGGCCGCCGCGCTGGACCAGCGGCACTCGACGATCAGGTCGGCGGTGGTGGAGGGCGAGGCGTACAACCCCTCGACCGAGCTGCTGGCGATGTGGCTGGCCGACCGGCTGAAGGTGCCGGTGGAGCGTTCGGTCTCCCCCGGCCCAGGCATCACGGCCGTACGTCTGCACACGGCGGACGGCACGGTGTGCCTGGACCGGCCGGACGGCGCGCTCGCGAAGCTGGAGGTGCCGGGTCAGCCGGAGCGCCATGTGGCGCTGAAGCGGCGGACGACGGCGGAGCTGGTCGCGGAGGAGCTGCGGCGGCTGGACCCGGACGAGGCGTACCACCACGCCGTGTCGTACGGCACGGACCGGCTGGGCGCCCCGGGCTCCGCCGCCGAGGAGGAGCCCGCGCCGTCCGCCAAGGCCGCGCCCGCGAAGAAGGCCGCGGCGAAAAAGACCTCGGCGGCCCGCAAGACGGCCGCGCGCAAGGTCGTGACGCGGAAGGTGACGAAGTCCAAGTGACCGCACCGCAGATCGTCGTGCACCGCGACAAGGAGCTGATGGCCCAGGCCGCGGCGGCCCGGCTGATCACGAGGATCGTCGACGCGCAGGCGGCCCGGGGCTCGGCCTCGGTCGTGCTCACCGGCGGGCGCAACGGCAACGGGCTGCTCGCGGCCCTCGCCGCGGCGCCCGCCCGGGACGCGGTCGACTGGTCCCGGCTGGACCTGTGGTGGGGCGACGAGCGCTTCCTCCCCGAGGGGAACCCGGAGCGCAACGTCACCCAGGCCCGTGAGGCGCTGCTGGACGCGGTACCGCTGGACCCGGCGCGGGTCCACGCGATGCCCGCGTCGGGCGGCGGTGACTGGGGCTCCGACGCGGACGCGGCCGCCGCCGCGTACGCCGCGGAACTCGCCGCCGCGGCGCGGCCGGAGGACCACGGGCCGGTGCCGTCGTTCGACGTGCTGCTGCTGGGCGTGGGCCCCGACACGCACGTCGCCTCGCTGTTCCCGGAGCACCCCGGGGTCCGCGAGACCGACCGCGCGGTGGTGGGCGTGCACGGCGCCCCCAAGCCCCCGCCCACCCGGGTCTCGCTCACCCTGCCCGCCATCCGCGCGGCCCGCGAGGTCTGGCTGCTGGCGGCGGGCGCGGACAAGGCGAAGGCCGTGACGATAGCGCTGTCCGGCGCGGGCGAGATCCAGGCCCCGGCGGCGGGCGCGCGCGGGCGCTCCCGCACGCTGTGGCTGCTCGACCGCGCGGCCGCGGCGGGGCTGCCGCCGCAGCTGTATCCGCCGGCTTCGGCGTAACCACGGGTGAGGGGCCGCGAGTCGACGACTC
>NZ_JBFAXR010000073.1:0-44970 GCF_040680895.1 Streptomyces sp. NPDC051940
GCGATCGCCGAGCCCAGGTCGTACGGCGGATGCCCCTCCACGGCCGCGTACAGCAGACCGCCCAGGGACCACATGTCGGCGGCGGGGCCGGGCCGGCCAGCGCCAGCAGCGACAGGACGGCCGCAGGACGCCGTATCTCGGGCCGCAGCGAAGGCTTCACCCGGAGTTCCTCCCCCTCCGTCGGCCGGGGCCGGCGGTCTGAGCACCACGTGGTGGCCGCGGCGCGGGCCGGCGGCTGTCCGATGGAAGGGAATCAGCGAACGGCAGGGGGACCGGAGGGATCCGGCAACGCTTCGGCAGATTCCGTGAGCCGTAAAGCTATCCCGCGCCGCGCCCCAGGTGAAGGCGTGATCAGCAGCGGGTTCAGCTGTTACGTTCCCGAAATCGACGGGCGCCCGGCTACTGGTCCCCGAACAGGTCGCTCGGCAGCTCGCCGCTGGGGAGGAGGTCG
Organism: Streptomyces sp. NPDC051940; assembly: GCF_040680895.1. Taxonomy (NCBI): domain Bacteria; kingdom Bacillati; phylum Actinomycetota; class Actinomycetes; order Kitasatosporales; family Streptomycetaceae; genus Streptomyces; species Streptomyces sp. NPDC051940. Next base: position 452 of record NZ_JBFAXR010000073.1, read on the forward strand.
GACGGCAGACCGGACGGCATCCCGCTCGGCATGTCCGAGGGAAGGAGGCTCGACAGGCCCGAGGGCAGCCCCGACGGCAGACCGGCCGACGGCGTCGACGTACCGCCCTTGTCGCCGTCCGAGCCGTCGTCGCCGCCGCCCGCCAACGCGTAGGCCGCGATGCCGCCCAGCAGCAACACGCCCACCACCGCGGCCGCGATGAGCGGACCGCGCCGCGGACCCGTGGGCGGAGCCGGCTCCGGCGGTCCGGGCGGGCCAGGCGGCGGTGCGCCGAAACCGCCGCCCGACGATCCCCCGCCGAAGCCGCCGTCGGGCGGACCGCCGAAGCTTCCCCCGGGCGGCTCGCCGAACCCGCCGCCCGGGGGGCCTCCGAAGCCGCCCGCCGGTGGCTGGCCGAACCCCCCTGCGGGCGGCCCGCCGAAGCCTCCTCCCGGCGGCTCTCCGGGGGGACCACTGGGCGGCGGAGGAGTGGGCGGGGATCCTGGCGGCGGATAGCTCATACGTTCAGCATGGTCGGACTCACCGGTCCGCCACGCCCGTCGTAACCGACCCGCGACCTATCTCCCGCCTGAACCCCGCATTCCGGCCCGCGTACGGTCACACGCCGAGCAGATGGTCCATCGCCAGCTGGTCAAGCCGCTCGAACGCCATCCCGCGCGCGGCCGCCGCCTCGACGTCGAACTCCTCGAACGCGCCGCGGTCGGCGAGCAGTCCCGCCAGCCCCGACTCGTCCGCGGTGGGCTGCGCCAGCTCGTGCAGCCTGCTGTCGCGCAGCGCCTGCTGGACCTCGGGGTCGGCGCGGAAGGCGGCCGCGCGCTCCTTGAGGATCAGGTAGTTGCGCATGCAGCCGGCGGCGGAGGCCCACACGCCGGTGAAGTCCTCGGTACGCGGCGGCTTGAAGTCGAAGTGCCGCGGGCCGGCGTAGCCCGCGCTCTCCAGCAGGTCGACGAGCCAGAAGGCGGCGCGCAGATCGCCGGCGCCGAAGCGCAGGTCCTGGTCGTACTTGATGCCGTTCTGGCCGTTGAGGTCGATGTGGAAGAGCTTGCCGGCCCACAGGGCCTGGGCGATGCCGTGCGGGAAGTTGAGCCCGGCCATCTGCTCGTGGCCGGTCTCGGGGTTGACGCCGAAGAGCTCGGGCCGCTCCAGGCGCTCGATGAACGCCAGGGCGTGCCCGACGGTGGGCAGCAGGATGTCGCCGCGGGGCTCGTTGGGCTTGGGCTCGATGGCGAAGCGGAGGTCGTAGCCCTGGCCGGTGACGTACTCGGCGAGGAGGTCGAACGCCTCCTTCATCCGGTCGAGCGCGGCGCGCACGTCCTTCGCGGCACCGGACTCGGCGCCCTCCCGGCCGCCCCAGGCGACGTAGGTGGTGGCGCCCAGTTCGACGGCCAGGTCGATGTTGCGGATCACCTTGCGGATGGCGTAGCGGCGGACGTCCCGGTCGTTGGCCGTGAGGGCGCCGTCCTTGAAGACGGGGTGGGCGAAGAGGTTCGTGGTCGCCATCGGGACCTTCATGCCCGTGGCGTCCAGCGCCTGCCGGAAGCGCTTGACGCACGACTCCCGCTCGGCCTCCGAGGCGCCGAAGGGGATCAGGTCGTCGTCGTGGAAGGTCACGCCGTAGGCGCCGAGCTCCGCCAGCCGCTCCACGGTCTCCACCGGGTCGAGCGCGGGCCGGGTCGCCTCGCCGAAGGGGTCGCGCCCCTGCCAGCCGACGGTCCACAGACCGAAGGTGAACCTGTCCTCGGGGGTGGGGGTGTAGGTCATGGCGCCCTCCATGGTGCTCGTCGCGTCGTCGGTCGGAAGTATTTCGTTAGAGCCTTTGACAAATTAGTATGCACTTCCGGTCAGTGGAAGAGCCGCGGGGCACGGAGGTAGCAATGGGGCCGCTCGTCGCAGGGGTGGACAGCTCGACGCAGTCCACGAAGGTGCTGGTGGTGGCCGTCGACACCGGCCACGTCGTGGCCCAGGCGCAGGCACCGCACAAGGTCTCGGCGGGTGACGCGGCACGGGAGAGTGATCCGCGGGACTGGTGGGACGCCCTCGGCACGGCTCTCGCCGACTGCGGCGACGTGGTCCGCGAGGTCGCGGCGGTCGCCGTCGCCGGCCAGCAGCACGGGCTGGTGACCCTCGACCGGCACGGCGAACCGGTCCGCCCGGCGCTGCTGTGGAACGACGTCCGCTCGGCCCCGCAGCGCGACCGCCTGGTCGCCTCCCTCGGCGGACCGAAGGCGTGGGCCGAGCGCACCGGCAGTGTCCCCGCGCCGTCCTTCACGGTCACCAAATGGGCGTGGCTGAGGGACAACGAGCCCGGGGCTGCCGCCGCCACCGCGGGCGTGCGACTCCCCCACGACTATCTGACGGAGCGCCTCACCGGTGTCGCCGTCACGGACCGGGGGGACGCCTCCGGCACCGGCTGGTGGGACGCCCGCACCGGCGCGTACGACGAGGAGACCCTGGAGCACGTCGGGCTGAGTGCGGACCGGCTCCCCCGCGTCCTCGCGCCCGGCGAGGCGGCCGGCACCGTCCAGGCTGATCTGCCGCTCCCCCACGGCGCCCTGGTGGCCGCGGGGACCGGCGACAACATGGCGGCGGCACTCGGCCTCGGGCTGCGGCCCGGCCAGCCGGTGCTGAGCCTCGGCACCTCGGGCACGGTGTACGCGGTGACCGGCCGGCGCCCCGCGGACCCCACCGGGACGGTCGCCGGTTTCGCGGACGCCCGCGGTGACTGGCTGCCGCTGGCGTGCACGCTGAACTGCACGCAGGCGGTCGACCGGGTCGCGGCGCTGCTGGGGCGCTACCGGGAGGAGGTCGAGGAGGGGTCGACGGCGGTCATGCTCCCCTTCCTCGACGGGGAACGGACGCCCGATCTGCCGCACGCGTCGGGGCTGTTGTACGGGCTGCGGCACGACACGACGGCGGGACAGGTGCTGCAGTCGGCGTACGACGGCGCAGTGTACGCCCTACTCGCGGCGCTCGAGCTGGTGGCGGGCCCGGAGGCCGCCCCGGACGAGCCGCTGCTGCTCATCGGCGGTGGCGCGCAGGGCACCGCGTGGCGCAACACGGTGCGGCGGCTGAGCGGGCGACCGGTCCGGGTCCCGCACGCGCGGGAGGCGGTGGCGCTCGGCGCGGCCGCGCAGGCGGCGGGTCTGCTGCTGGGCGAGGACCCGGCGGAGGTGGCGCGCCGCTGGGGGACCGCGGAGGGCCGTTCGTACGAGGCCGTGGAACGGGACGAGGAGGCGTTGCGGCGTATCGGCTCGGTGGTGGACGGGGCGGACGCGCTGTTGCGGCGGGCGCGTTGAGTGGTCGCCCGTGCCGGTTCGTGTACGGATGACGAGGGCCCTGGGGGCTCCGCCCCCAGACCCCCGGGCGCCAGCTCGCCGCGTCAGTGGCTAGCCCGCACCATCCGGGGGCTCCGCCCCCAGACCCCCGGGACGCCGACTCGGGGGCGAGCCCACACCATCCCGGGGCTCCGCCCCCAGACCCCCGGCTCGCCGCGTCTGTGGCTGGCCCGCAGCCCCCGGGCCTGCCGGTCGGCGCCCGCCTCGCCGTCCAACCCGCAGCAGCCCCTGGAGGCTTCACCCGCGGCCTGTGGAGGCACGTGGGTACCTCGTCGCTTTCGTGGCGCTGGAGGGCCGGGTGCGGCCCGCCCCCAGCGCCTCCTGACCGCCGGGCCCGCCCGGTGAGGTCAGATGTGGACCGACGGAGTGCCGTCCCCTCCCTGGCCCGCCTTCGTGAAGAGCGCGACGCCCGCCGCGAAGACCGCGACCACGCCCGCGCACGTCAGGGCCAGGCCCATGCCGGAGATGAACGCGCCGTGGACGACGTCCGCCATCGACTGGGCGACCTCCGCCGGAGTGCCCTTCGGCGGCGGGGGCGCCAGCCCGACCTCGGCGGCGCTGGTGAGCGCCTCCTGCGACTTCGCGTCCAGCGGCTGCAGGCCCGCCTCCTGCCACCGCTCGGGCAGCGTGCCGCCCACCCGCGACGCCATCACGGCGCCCAGCACCGCCGTGCCGAGGCTGCCGCCGACCTGCATGGCCGCCTGCTGCAGTCCGCCGGCGACACCGGCGTGCTCCAGCGGGGCGTTGCCGACGATGACCTCCGTGGCGCCGACCATGACGGGCGCGAGCCCGAAGCCCAGCAGGGTGAACCACAGCGCCGTCACCGCGGTGCCGCTGTCCGCGTCCAGCGTCGACATGCCGAACATGGCGACCGCCGTGAGCCCCATCGCGACGACGAGCGGAACGCGCGGACCCGTCTTGGTGATGACCGCACCAGCCAGCGGCGAGGCGACGATCATGCCGCCGGTCAGCGGCAGCAGATGCAGCCCGCTGTCGACCGGGCTCATGCCGTGCACGTTCTGCAGATAGAAGGTGACGAAGAACAGCCCGCCCATGAAACCGAAGGCCATCAGCACCATCAGAACGGTCCCGGCGGACAGCGGCACGGACCGGAACATGGACAGCGGCAGCAGCGGCTCGCGCGCCTTCGACTCCCACAGGACGAACAGCAGGAAGCCGAGCACCGCCGCGCCCAGGAAGACGAGGGTCTTCGTATCGCCCCAGCCCCAGACGGGCGCCTTGATCAGGGCCCAGACGAGGCTGAACATCGCCCCGGACAGCAGCGCGATGCCGAGGACGTCGAAGGAGCGCGGCGCGTGCTCGGCACGGTGGTCCTTCAGGATGAACAGCCCGAGCGCCAGCGCGAGGACGCCGACCGGGACGTTGATGAAGAACACCGACTCCCAGCTGACGTGCTCCACGAGCAGCCCGCCGACGATGGGCCCGGCGGCGGTGGAGGCGCCGATGACGGAGCCCCATATGCCGATGGCGGCGTTCAGCTTCTCGGCCGGGAAGGACGCACGCAGCAGGCCGAGCGCGGCGGGCATCAGCAGGGCGCCGAACAGGCCCTGGAAGACGCGGAAGGCGATGACGGCGGCCACGCTGCCGGACAGCCCGATGGCACCGGACGAGGCGGCGAAGCCGACGATGCCGATGAGGAAGGTCTGCCGGTGGCCGAACCGGTCGCCGAGCTTTCCGGCGGTGATGAGCGAGACGGCGAGGGCGAGCAGATAGGCGTTGGTGATCCACTGGACGTCGGCGAGCGAGGCGCCGAGGTCCTGCTGGATGGCCGGGTTGGCGATGGCGACGATGGTGCCGTCGAGGGCGACCATCATGACGCCGATGGCGACGGCGAACAGGGTGAGCCAGGGATGTCCCCGCAGCGCTGTCCGCTGCCGGGAATCCGGATCCGGGGGCTGCTTGGAGAGGCGGGTGGCGGTCGGACTGGTCATACGATCGACCCTAGTGTCAGTCGCTGCCAAATAACAAACACCCCCATGCGACAGTAACTGACAGTTAACCGGGCGGTAAGCGGACCCGGGCCGGCTCTTCGCCGGACGGCGTTCCGCGACCGCGCCGGTAAGCTGTCGCGCGACCAGTCGGAAGGCGGCCGTGAAGTGACCGGACTGCGCGAACGCAAGAAGCAGCGCACACGTGAGACGTTGATCCGGACCGCCATCGAGCTGTTCGTGGAGCAGGGTTACGAGCGGACCACCGTCGACGAGATCGCCGCGGCCGCCGACGTGTCGCAGCGCACCTTCTTCCGCTACTTCGCGACGAAGGAGGAGGTCGCCTTCGCGCTCCAGGACATGATCGAGTCCTCGTTCTACGAGGCCGTCCGCCGCCGTCCCGCGGAGGAGCCCCCGCCGGTCGCCCTGAGGGCGGCGCTCGAGTCGGTGTGGGACGGCATCGGGACGACCATCGAGGACACCGTGCCGGTGGCCACGTACACGCGGATGTGGCGCACGATCGAGACGACGCCCGCTCTCATCGCCGTGGCGCTGCACCGTACGACGCGGATGTCGGAGCTGCTGGCGGCAGAGATCGCCCGCCGGGAGGGCGTCGATCCCGACACCGACCCGCGGCCCCGCGTCCTGGTGGCCGCGTTCACCGCCGTCATGCAGGCCGCCGCCCGTCTGTGGAGTACGGGGGACGACGCCACGCTGGCCGGGGCCCGGGCCGCGACGATGGCCTATCTCGACCAGCTGCCGCAGGCGGTCGGCGTCTGGGAGCCCGCCCGATGAGCGCACCCGCACCCGGCACCCAGCAGGCGATGCGCCGGCGCAACCTCTCCCTGGTCCTGCACGCCCTCGCCGAGGAGGGCTCCCTTTCGCGCGCGTCCGTCGCGGCCCGGATCGGGCTGACCCGGGCGGGCGTCTCCGCGCTGGTGGAGGAGTTGCTGCGGGCCGGTCTGATCGTGGAGCTCGGCCGGGGCCGGCCGGGCACCGTCGGCCGCCCGGGCAGCGCGCTGGCGCTGAACGACCAGGGGCCGTGCGGCATCGGCGCCGAGATCGGCGTCGACCACCTCTCCGTCTGCGCGGTCGACCTGCGGGGCACCGTGCGCGCGCGGATCGCCGTCGACGCCGCCAACCGGGGCCGCGCCCCCGAGCCGGTACTGGCCGAGCTGAACGGGCTGATCCAGCAGATCACGGTGGAGGCCCGCCGCGCGGGGCTCGAGCCCGCCGGGCTCGGGGTGGCCGTGCCGGGGCTCGTCGGGCGCGACCAGACCGTCGTACGGGCGCCGAACCTCGGCTGGCAGGGGGTGGACCTGCGTCCCCTGCTGACCACGGCGCTGCCGGTCACCGTCGACAACGAGGCCAACTTCGGCGCGCTGGCGGAGCTGCGGGAGGCCGAGTGGCGGGACTTCGTCCACGTCTCCGCCGAGATCGGCATCGGGGCGGCGGTCGTCGTGGACGGTGAGCTGCTGCGCGGGGCGCACGGCTTCGCGGGCGAGCTGGGGCATGTGCCGGTACGTCCGGACGGCCCGGCGTGCGCCTGCGGCGGGCGAGGCTGCCTGGAGCAGTACGCCGGCGAGGAGGCGGTGCTGCGGGCCGTCGGGATCGCCCCCGAACGGGCGGCACGCGAACACCCCGGGCCCGGCGGGCGCATCGCGCTGCTGGCCCGCCGCTCGGAGGCCGGCGACGACGCCGTCACCCGGGCGCTGGGCGACGCGGGCGAGGCCCTGGGTATCGCGCTGGCCGGCGCCGTGAACCTGCTCGACCCGCAGGCCGTGGTGCTGGGCGGCGCGCTCGCGGAGCTGGCGCCGTGGGTGCTGCCCCGCCTGGAGCGGGAGTTGTCGGACCGGCTGGCGGATCCGGCGCGTACGGTACGGGTGACCGTCTCCCGGCCGGGCGCTGAAGGGCCGCTGCGGGGCTCGGCGCTCCGCATCGTCCAGTCGGTCCTCGACGAGCCGCCCGCGGCCGCGTAGCGGCCCTCGGGCGGCCACGACCGCACGGGGCGCCAACCACCGCCATTGGCAGGCCCATTGGCATACCCGAGCACGTCTTGGCAGCGGTGACCCCGGCACTCATCATGAGTCTCGCACCACGCACGTGTCATGTACTCGCAGCAGTCCCTCACTCACCGGAGCCCCCATGGACCTTGCGAGACCCTCCCGCCGCCGCTTACTGCAGGGCGCCGCCGCCGGCGCGGCGGCCGCCGCCATCGGACCGCTCGCCGCCTCCCCCGCGAGCGCGGCGAGCTATCCCGTCACCCACTGGATCCCGGCCAGCGCCTCCAACTACACGGTCTCGAACCGCCCGACGACGTATCCGATCAACCTCGTCGTCATCCACGTCACCCAGGAGACCTTCCAGGACGCGATGCGGATCTTCCAGGATCCGAGCCGCAAGGTCTCCGCCCACTTCATGGTCGCCTCCGGCGACGGCTACATCGGCCAGTTCGTCCGCCAGAAGGACGTCGCCTGGCACGCCGGCAACTGGAACTACAACACCCGCAGCATCGGCATCGAGCACGAGGGCTGGGTCGACGACCCCTCGTGGTTCACGGACGTCATGTACCGGCAGTCCGCCCAACTGACGGCCGCCGTCTGCGACAAGTTCGGTATCCCGAAGGACCGCCAGCACATCATCGGGCACGTCGAGGTGCCCGGCACCACGCACACCGACCCGGGCCCCTACTGGGACTGGGCCAAGTACATGAGCTACGTCAAAGCCGCTGTCTGAACTCCGCGGGGCGCCGTTTCCGGCGCCCCGCCCGCCTTGACGGGACGCCGGGAAGCGGCGCCCCGTCCGTCTTCGTGGGGGGACAGTAACCGTGCACCGTCGCGGAACGTCACGCAGCATCCTGGCCGCGGTGGGCGCGTTCGCCGCCCTCTCCTCGGCCGCCCCGGCGGCCGTCGCCGCCGACGACCCCGGGGCGCGCCTCTCCGCGGGGACCCAGATCGCCTCCGGGGTCGAGTACCGCTCCTTCACCTTCCCGGCCTCGCACGGCGACGTGACGGGCCATCTGGTCACCGTCGACCTCTCCGACCCGCATGTCACGACCGACCTCCTGCATCCCGGCGCCGTCGGGGCGAGCGCGCCGGTGACGCGGATGGCCGACACCGGCGGCGCGATAGCGGCGGTCAACGGCGACTTCTTCAACATCACCGAGAGCCAGCACCCGGGCGTCCAGGCGACCAACGCCCCGGTGGGCCCGGAGATAGCGGGCGGGCACGAGCTGAAGGGGGCCGTGCCGAACGCCCAGCGCTTCGGGCCCGCGCTGCCGCCCGGCACGTCCACCCGCGACGTGATCGGCGTCGGTATGGACCGGCGGGCACGTCTGGACACCCTGCAGCTGAAGGGCACGGTGCTCACCCCCGCCGGGTCGCTGCCTCTCGCCGGCCTCAACCAGTACGCGCTGCCTGTCGGCGGCATCGGCGCGTTCACGTCCGACTGGGGCACCACCTCGCGCGTACGCTCCACCTGCGGCAGCGACACCCGGCGGGCGGATCCGTGCAGCACCGACGTGTACGAGGTGCGCGTGCGGCGTGGGCGGGTTGAGTCGGCCTCGGCCGTGATCGGTGGCGGACCGATAGCGCCGGACACCACCGTGCTGGTCGGACGCGAGGCCGGTGCCCAGGAGCTGCGCGAGTTCGGCGTCGGCGAGCCGGTCGAGGTGCTGAGCCATCTCGACGCCGAGGGTGTCGTCCCCCTGAAGTTCGCGGTCGGCGGCTATCCGATCGCGCGCGGCGGACAGCCGCTGGCCGGTCTCGACACCGTGACGGCCGCAGGCCGCTCGGCGGCGGGTTTCGGCGCGGACGGCGAGCGGCTGTTCCTGCTGTCGCTGGACGGGAACGCGGAGACGAGCGCCGGCCTCACGATCAGCGAACTCGCCGCCCTGCTGCTGGACGTGGGCGCGACGGACGCCGTCAATCTGGACGGCGGCGGTTCGTCGACCCTGGCCGTGCGGGCGCCGGGCGCGACCGCGGCGACGGCCGTCAACCGCCCGCCGGGCAGCTTCGAGCGGCCCGTGCCGAACGCGATAGGGGTGTTCACTCAGCCCTGACCGGCCGTGCTGCCCCTCGCCCTGCGCGAGGGGCGGCCGGCGATTCCCGGACCGTAAAGCCGAATGCACTCCTTGCATGCCGCTTGCATCATATGGGAATGTGCCATCATCTGAGCCGAGCCGCTAGCCGACGCTGGGATGGTGACCATGCCGCATATCCGCGATGTCCGGGTGTACGTGCTGAAACTGCCGCACGACGATGCCTACTTGGGCCGACTCGACGACGGCAGCGAGCTGACGGACGACCGCGGGTACGTGGTGCGCGAGCCGTGGCGCAGCTTGTACTCGTCCCGCTTCGAGACCATGCTCGTCCGGCTCACCGCCGACGACGGCACCGAGGGCTGGGGCGAGGCCCTGGCGCCCGTCGGCCCGGAGGTGCCGGGCCAGATCGTCGCCACCCTGCTGCGCCCCGCGCTGCTCGGCATGCCCGTCGGCGCGGTCCGCCCCGCCTGGCACCGGCTGCGCGACCTGATGCGTGAGCGCGGCCATCTCACCGGGCACCAGGCGGACGCGCTGGCGGCCGTGGACACGGCTCTGTGGGACCTGGCGGGGCGGCGGGCGGGACTGCCGGTGGCGGAGCTGCTGGGCGGCGCCTTCCGTACGACGCTACCCGCCTACGTCTCCGGGCTGCCCCGGGACACCGACCCCGAGCGCGCGGAACTCGCCGCCGAATGGGCCGCGAAGGGCGTCCGTCTGGTCAAACTGCACCTGGGCCGCGGCGTGGAGACGGACCTCGCCACCGTGGACGCGGTGCTGGCCGCCGACGAGCGGCTGCAAGTGGCCGTCGACGCGCACTGGGCGTACGGCCTGGGCGAGGCGGCGCGGCTGGGGCGGGAGCTGCAGCGGCGCGGCCGGGTGGCGTTCCTGGAGGCGCCGCTGGTCCCGGAGGACGTCGAGGGCCACCGCGAGCTGCAGTCCCGGCTCGACCTGCCGGTGGCCGTCGGCGAGGCGCTGCGCAACCGCTACGAGTTCCAGCACTGGATCAGCCGCCGCGCCCTGTCGCTCGCCCAACCGGACATCGGCCGTACGGGCATCACGGAGGCCCTGGCCATCGCCGAGGTGGCCGCCGCCCACCACATCCCCCTCGCCCCGCACCACTCGGTGGGACTGGGCGTGGCCACAGCCGCCGGACTCCATCTTGCGGCGGCGGTAGCCGACATGCCGTTCTTCGAGTACCAGCCCACCACCTGGCACGTCGCCTCACGCATCCTGCGCGAGCCGCTGGCCGGCGGACCGGGCAAGGGCATCACGCTGCCGAAGGGCCCGGGGCTGGGCGTCGACGTCGACGACGCGTTCATCATCAAGCACGCCGAGGAGATCACCGCATGAGCAACCCTGTCCGTGGGCTCGTCCCCGTCCTGGCGACCCCCTTCCACCCGGACGGCAGCCTGGACCGCGGCTCGCTGCGGCGGCTGACGGAGTTCCAGCTGCGCGCCGGCGCGGACGGGGTGGCGGTGTTCGGGATGGCCAGCGAGGGCTTCGCGCTGACCGCCGCCGACCGGGCCGAGATCCTCCAGGACGTGACGACCGTAGTCGCCGGGGCAGTGCCGGTGGTGGCGGGCGTGAGCCCCACGAGCCTGGCCACCGCCCTGGAACAGGTCGAACAGGCGGCAGCGGGCGGGGCGAGCGCGCTGATGGTCCTGCCGCCCTACCTCGCCAAGCCCAGCCCTCAGCAACTCGTCGACTTCTACGGGACGATCGGCGAACGCGCCGGACTATCCGTGATGGTGCAGGACGCGGGGGCCACCACCGGCGTCGCCATGCCGGTGCCGCTGCTCACGGAGTTCGGCAAGCTCGCCGGCGTCGACTCCGTCAAGGTCGAGACGGCGCCGACCGCCCCGAAGATCGGAGCCACGGTCGCGGCCGCTCCGGAGGGCTTCGAGGTCCTCGGCGGGCAGAACGCGTTCTTCCTGCTGGAGGAGCTGGCCGCCGGCGCCGTGGGCACGATGCCGGCCTGCGAGTTCACCGACATGCTGCGGCCGCTGCTCGACGACTGGTCCGCGGGGCGCGCGGAAGACGCGCACGCCGCCTTCGACAGGCTGCTGCCGCTCATCCGCTTCGGCATGCAGCCGGGGCTCGCCTGGGCGGTGCACAAGGAGGTCCTCGTATCGAGGGGCATCATCCGGTCCGCCGCCGTCCGGATGCCGGCGCAGCCCGCGGGCGACGCGGTGCGCACACAACTGGAGGGCATCGTGCGCCGGCTCGGGCTGTCCACGGCGGTGGTGGGGAGTCAGCGGTGACGCGCGGCGTGCTCGTCGTCGGCGGCGAGTCCTCCATCGGCGAGGCGATCGCCGCCGCCTTCGCGGCGGACGGCGACCACGTCGCGGGGTGCGGGCTGCGGGCCAGCCGGCACCCCGCGTACACGGCGTACACGGTCGCCGACTGCGGTGACTCCGCGGCCGCCGCCGACTGCGTCGAAGGGGCGTTGAAAACGCTCGGACGGCTGGACGTCCTCGTCTTGGCCGCCGCCGCGCAGCCCGTCGCCCGGGCGGAGGAGACGACCGACGCCCAGTGGCGGCTGGCGATGGCGGCCACCTTGGACAGCGCGTTCTTCGCCGCCCGGGCCGCACTCCCCCATCTGGGCAGCGGGGCGGCGATCGTCGCCGTCTCCTCCGTCAACGCGTTCCTCGCCGCGCCCGGTCTGCCCGCCTACGCGGCGGCGAAGGCGGGCGTGGAGGGCCTGGTACGCCAGCTCGCCCTGGACTACGGGCCTCGCGGGATCCGGGTCAACGCGGTCGCCCCCGGCATGATCGGCAACACGCATCTGGCGGACGTCACCGAGGGCTATCCGCTGCGCCGGACCGGTACGGCGCAGGAGGTCGCCGCCGCCGTGCACTTCCTCGGCTCACCCGCCGCCTCCTTCGTCACGGGCACGGTGCTGCCCGTCGACGGCGGCCTGAGCATCTCCTCCCCGGCCGCCTGGATCCGCCCCGACCTGCGGGAGCGGTTCCTCTAGAGCCCGCCCGGTCCCCCAGTCCCCCGGACCCGGCTCCGCGACGTACGACCCGCCGAGCCGCGATCCGGCATGCCCGCGCGCCCCCACCGCTCACCACTCACCACCATCTGCAAAGGACACCCCGTGCGTGAGGAAACCGTCCACAGCGACATCACCGTCATAGGCGGCGGCCTGGCCGGAGTCTGCGCCGCGATCGCGGCCGCCCGCCTCGGCCGCAGCGTCGCCCTGGTCCACAACCGGCCCGTCCTCGGCGGCAACTCCAGCAGCGAGGTACGCGTCTGGGTGTGCGGGGCCACCGCCCACGGCGTGCACCGATGGGCCCGCGAGACGGGCATCATGGGCGAGCTGTACACCGAGAACCAGTACCGCAACCCCGAGGGCAATCCGTACTACTGGGACCAGGTGGTCCTCGACGCCGTGCGCGCCGAGGAGGGCATCCGGCTGTTCCTCAACACCGACGTCCGCGAGGTCGCCGCCGACGGCCCGGACGACGACCGCCGCATCACCTCGGTCACCGGCTGGACGATGGGCTCGGAGCGGCTGACGACCTTCACGTCCCCGGTCTACCTCGACTGCACCGGCGACGGCCTGATCGGCTTCCTGGCGGGCGCCGAGCACCGTGTCGGCCGCGAGTCGAAGGCCGAGTACGGCGAGGAGTGGGCGCCCGAGCAGGCCGACGGACAGCTGCTGGGGTCGACGATCCTCTTCTACACCAAGGACGCCGGCCGCCCGGTCAAGTACGTGCCGCCCGCGTACGCCAAGGACATCCTCACCACCCCCATCCCCGAGCACCGGCTCATCCGCACCGGCGACAACGGCTGCGACTACTGGTGGATCGAATGGGGCGGCGAACTGGACACCGTCCACGACAACGAGCGCATCCGCGACGAGTTGTGGTCCGTCATCACCGGGATCTGGGACCACATCAAGAACTCCGGCCGGTTCGACGCGGACCACCTCACCCTGGAATGGGTCGGCTCCATCCCCGGCAAGCGGGAGTACCGGCGCTTCCTCGGCGACCATGTGCTGACGCAGACGGAGGTCATGGCGCAGGAACCGTTCGAGGACCGGGTGGCGTTCGGCGGCTGGTCGGTGGACCTGCATCCGGTGGAGGGCATGTACGCCAGCAGCCCGGGCGCCCGGCAGCGCTATTCGGACGGCGTCTACCACATCCCCTTCCGCAGCCTGTACTCGCGCAACGTCGGCAACCTCCTCTTCGCCGGCCGCAACATCTCCGCCACCCACATCGCCTTCGGCTCGACGCGCGTGATGGCCACCTGCGCCACGATCGGCGAGGCGGCGGGCACGGGCGCCGCCCTGTGCGTACGCGACGGCGTCACCCCGCGCGAGCTGGCGCGCGGGCGTGAGCTGCAGCAGACGCTGCTGCGCCAGGACGCCTCGGTGGTGGGCGTACGCAACGACGACCCGGACGACCTCGCGCGCTCGGCGCGGGTGTCGGCCTCCAGCGCACTGGAGCGGCTGGCAGTGGAGCCGGCTGAAGGGATCACGGTCGAGCGGTGTCCGCTGGACCGCGATCTGGGCCTTCTGCTGCCCGTGGACCCGCGGCTGGAAGGGCTGGAGCTGCTGGCGGACGCGGACGCCGAGACGGCGCTCCGGTTCGAACTGTGGGACACCGTCCGGCCGGAGAACGCCGTGCCGGCGAAGCTGGTGCGGTCCGTCAGCCGCCCGGTCGCGGCTGGCAAGGGACAGTGGATCGCCACCGGCCTGGACTGGGAGCCGGACGAGCCGCGCAACTGCGTGGTGGTGGTACGGGCGAACCCGCACGCCGCGCTGCACCTCGCGGACAGCCGGCGTACCGGGGTGCTGGCCCTGGCCCGCAAGCTCACGGGCGAGCCCGGCGTGGACCACGACATCCCGGAGGAGGACGGGCAGCCGGTCGCCGACTGGGTGGCGCGCGGAATGCGCCGCAGGAGCTTCTGCTTCCGGCTGGACGCCCCGACCCGGGCCTACTCGCCCCTGAAGGCCGTGGGCGGCTACCAGAGGCCGTACGGAGGCCCTCAGCTGTGGCAGTCGGCCGGACCCGCGCCCGGATCGTGGCTGCGCCTGGACTGGGACGCACCGGTCACCCTGGCCCAGGCCCGCGTGGTCTTCGACGACGACGTCGACGAGTACCTGAACAACCTGCACCGCCACCGCACTCCGTACGAGGTGATGCCGGAGCTGGTCCGCGGCTACCGCCTCGAGGCGCTGGTGGACGGCGCCTGGCGGGCGCTCGTCGAGGTCCGCGGCAATCGCCGTCGCCACCGGGTCCACGACTTCCCCGCGGTGACGACGACTGCGCTGCGCTTGCTGGTGGAGGCCACGCACGGCGCCGCCGAGGCACGCGTCGTGGCGCTCCGCGCCTATGCGTGACATACGGCCGCCCCGCCGAAGGCCTCGGCGGGGCGGCCGTATCAGGCGCAGTTCACCGCTGTACGAACTTCACCGCGTCCGCGTGCGCGCACCCCGTGCCGCTCGCCGTCAGGGAGACGGCGGCCGAGGTGCCGGCGGCGTAGGACTGCGTGCCGAGGGACACCCAGCCCGAGGTGCCGGAGCGTTCGTCGACGGTGCGCGTGGAGACCGTGCCCGCGTTGTCGAGCGTGACCTTCCCCGCCGGATCGCCGCCCGTGCCGGAGACGGACTTCCAGATGTACGCCTCGTACGAGCCCGCCGCCCGGATGTTCGGCCGCCAGGTCGCCCTGTCACCCGCCGTGCAGCCGTAGACCACCGGGGAGCCGAGCGTCCAGCCGGTCAGCGAGCTGGGCTGCCAGGTGCCGGTGGTGGTGAAGCCGTAGGCGGCGGGACCGTCGTTGTCGACGTAGTAGTCGCGCTGCCAGTAGCGCACGTAGTCGAACTGGACGGCGGACGGCAGCTTGCTCACGTCCGGCGCCCCACCGTAGGCGATGGAGGTCAGCCAGACACTGGTGTAGTCGTGCGTGCCCTGCTGCGGGCCGTACGCGGCGCTGTAGCGCTGCACGCCGTCGATGGAGAAGGTGACGCCCGTCTCCCTCCAGTCGAAGCCGTAGGTGTGCCACTGGCGCAGGTCCAGGCCGGTGTCGTAGCTGCCCGAGCCCCAGTGAAGGGCGCCGTCGGAGGTCGGTCCCCGCCAGGCGTGGACGTTGTGCGAGGTCCTGGTCGGGTTGACGGAGTCCGTCTCGAAGCCGTCGACCTCGGTGCGCCGGTCCTCGGGGAAGGTCGTGCTGCCGTCCCCCGCCATCAGCCAGAAGGAGCTGTGCCAGCCGGCGCCGTCGTTGATCCTCGCGCGGGTCTCGTAGTAGCCGTACCGCAGTTTCTTGCGGGAGATGACGCCGCCGCCGGTGAAGCTCTTCCCGGCGTAGCTCTCCTGCTTGAGGTTGATGCTGAGCGCTCCCCCGGAGACGGTGACGTTCTCCGGGCGCTGGGCGCTGTTGGCCTTCACGTCGGTGCGGTAGGTCCAGGCGGAGGTGTCGACGGCCGTCCCGTCGAACTCGTCGGCGAAGGCCAGCGCCCAGCCGGTGCCGGGCGCCTCGGCGACTGCCGCCTCCTGGG
Source organism: Streptomyces sp. NPDC051940 (assembly GCF_040680895.1). Lineage (NCBI taxonomy): Bacteria > Bacillati > Actinomycetota > Actinomycetes > Kitasatosporales > Streptomycetaceae > Streptomyces > Streptomyces sp. NPDC051940. The sequence continues at coordinate 16,280 of NZ_JBFAXR010000073.1, forward strand.
GCACGGTTGCGGCGGCCGGTGCGTTCAGGGCGGCACCCAGGGCCAGGGCGCCGGCCGCGGAGGCGGCTGCGTAACGCCAGACACTCTTCATGGTCTTCCTTCCTCGCAAGTGACATCCGTATCGCAGGAAGAGTGTCCACATGTTGCAAGCGCGTCAACCCCTGCGGCAGCGGCGGAAATCGCCCGCACGAGGCCTCGATCCTGGGCAACTCTGCAAGTCCCAAGCCACAGGGGGTTGACGCACCCGCAATATGTGGGCAACGATCCCGCATGTTGCAAGTCAGATTCACTGGAGTGGTCGATGGCATCCGATCAAGGCAACAACCAGAGCGTGGAACGGGCGATGGCCGTCCTGGGGGTCTTCCTGGGCGGGCATCCCGAGCTGCGGGTCTCCGACGTCGTGCGGATGACCGGGCTCGGCACCTCGACCGCCTCCCGGTTGCTCGCCACCCTGGAGTCGCTGGAGTTCGTCGAACGCGACGGCATCAGCGGCCTGTACCGGCTCGGCACCGCGCCGATCACCCTCGGCGGGGTGGCCGTGAACCACCACCCCGTGCACCGCGAGGCCCGGCAGCTCGCGCAGGAGCTGGCAGCCCGCCTGGGCCTGGGCGCCAACGTGGCGATCCGCCACGGCGCCACGCTGCTCTACCTGCTGAACTTCGAGGGCCGGCACGCCCCGCGCAACACGGTCCTCACCGGCCAGCGCAAGCCGCTGCACGCCACGGGCCTCGGCAAGTGCCTGCTGCTGGCACTCACCCAGGAGGAGCGGCGCGAACTGCTGCCCGAGGAGCGGCTGCACGGCTTCACACCGTCGACGATCACCACCCACACCGAACTGGACAAGGAGCTCGAGGTGTCCGCCCGGCGCGGCTATGCCACCGAGGTGGAGGAGCTGGCATACGGCCGCTCCTGCGTGGCCGCCCCCGTGCGGGACCGGGCCGGCACGATCGTCGCCGCGATCTCCATCTCCGGGCCGCTGTCCACGGTCGCCCTCGACAGGCGCGAGGAGGAGCTGGCGCGGGCCGCCATCGAGGCGGCCGACTCGATCAGCGTCGGCCTCGGCTACGTCGGCCCGCGCGCCGCCGTCCTGGACACACGTGCGTCCGTCCCGGGACCGCACGCCGCCATCTCGGACAGGAGCCGCTCATGACGCTCGCCTCCCCCACGCTCAAGAGCTCCGACGAGGGCGGGTCCGCACACGGCCGGAAGCTCTCGAACGGCGCCTTCGCGATCCTGCTCACCCTCCCGGGACTGGCCCTCTTCGCCGCGATCGTGCTCTACCCGCTGATCGCCTCGATCACGACCGGCTTCTTCAAGCAGGACCTGCGCTTCCCCGGCCGCACCTGGGTCGGCTTCGACAACTTCGCCGACGTCCTGTCCGACGACTTCACCGCGATCCTCGAGCACACCCTGGTCTTCACGATCGGCGCGACGGTGGCCCCCTTCGTCATCGGCCTGGCGCTCGCGCTGGCCCTGAACTCCGGGATCAGGGGCTCCGGTTTCCTGCGCGGGATGTTCCTCTTCCCCTGGGTGATCCCCGGTGTCGTGGTGTCCTTCCTGTGGATGTGGATCTTCAACGCCAACTACGGCGTGCTGAACGGCGCCCTGCTCAAGGCCGGGATCATCGACGAGAGCGTCAGCTGGCTCGGCGAACCGACCACCGCGATGCTCGCCGTCATCATCACCAAGACCTGGGCCAGCTTCCCCTGGATGATGGTGATGCTGCTGGCCGGTCTGCAGACCGTGCCGCAGGAACTGCACGAGGCCGCCGCGGTCGACGGCGCCGGCGCGGTCCGCCGCTTCCGCGCGGTCACCTGGCCGGGCATCCGGGCCGTCGCGGGGATCACGGTCCTGCTGGAGTTCATCTGGAACTTCCAGCACTTCGACACCATCTACGTGCTCACCGGCGGCGGCCCCGCCGGCGCCACCGAGACGTTCGCCGTCGCCGTCTACCAGGACGCCTTCAAGGGATACGACCTCGGCCACGCCACCGCACTCGGCGGACTGTGGATGCTGCTGCTCCTGGTCCTCGTCGGGGTGTACCTCAAGACCTCGGAGCGGGAGACCAAGTGACCATGACCACCGCACAAGCCGCCCGGCGGCCGCAGGTCCAGGAGCCGGTGCGCAGCGCCCCGCCGGCCCCCGCACGCCGCCGCGGCCGCCGCCCCGACCAGATCCGCTCCTCCGTGGCCGCCTGGACCGCGGTGGCGGTGATCGGCCTGTTCGGCCTGTTCCCGCCGTACTGGATGCTGGTCACCGCGCTCAGCCCGGAAGGGCAGGTGTTCCAGTTCCCGCCGAAGTTCGTCCCGACCGGGCTGACGCTGGACCACTTCCGCGAGTTCGCCGAGAACGAGCAGCTCTTCGACTACATGGTCAACAGCGTCATCGTGTCGGTGGTCACGGCCGTGCTGAGCGTCGTCGTCTCGACGTACATGGGCTACTCGTTCTCGAAGTTCCGCTACCGCGGCCGCAAGTCGCTGATGAACTTCGTGCTCGCCTCGCAGATGTTCCCGCAGGCGCTGCTGCTGATCACCCTGTACGCCGTGTTCCGCCAGTTCGGCCTGCTCGGCACCTACACCGCGCTGGTCCTGTCGTTCGCGACGTTCACCATGCCGCTGTGCGTGTGGATGCTGAAGGGCATCTTCGACACCGTGCCCGACGCGCTGCTGGAGGCGGCGGCCATCGACGGCGCCTCGCGGTGGCGGACCCTGCACTCCATCGTCGCGCCGCTGGCGGCGCCGGGCATGATCGCGGCCGGGCTGTTCGCCTTCGTCCGCGGCTGGAACGACTTCCTCTTCGCCCTCACGCTGGCCAACAAGGACACCATGACCCTGCCGCCGGGCCTCGTGAACACGTACATCGGCGAGTTCCAGACCTCGTGGCCCGCACTGATGGCCGCCTCGCTGGTCATCTCGGTGCCCGTCACGGTCGCCTTCATGTTCCTGCAGCGCTACCTCGTCGGCGGGCTGACCGCCGGCGCGGTCAAGAGTTGACGGTCACGTCATGACCACCGCCGGCTGACACCCCACGGCCGGCCTCCCGTCCCTCATCAGTCCTTCTAGGAGACCCGCATGTCCGGATACGGAATGAACCGCCGCAACGCCCTCAGACTTCTCGGCCTCGGCGCGATGGGTACCGCCATGGCCGCCTGCGCCCCCTCCGGGACGGGAGGCGGCTCCGACTCGGGTGACACGAAGTCGAAGGACTTCGGCTTCTCCTCCTGGTCGCTGAACGAGGAGTCCAGCAAGGCGCGGATACAGAAGATCGTCAGCGACTGGGAGAAGGCCCACAAGTCCAAGATCTCGACCACCGCGTACCCGTACAACGAGTACCTGCAGCAGTTCACCCTGAAGCTCAACGGCGGCGAGATCACCGGCGCGGTGCACCTGGACATCGCATGGCTCGCGGCCATCGCGCAGATGGGCAAGCTGGCGGACCTCAAGGACGTCGCGGCGAAGGGCGGCTACACCGACGTGGCCCTGCAGTCGGGCCAGTACGGCGGCGTGCAGTACGGGCTGCCGTGGACCACCGGCTCCATCGGCCTCATCGGCAACCAGGACCTGCTGATCGAGGCCGGCGTCAAGCAGCACCCCACGACCATCTCGGAGTTCGAGGACGCCCTGCGGGCGCTGAAGGAGCTCAAGGGCATCACGCCGTACGCGGCCGCCACCAAGGTCGCGCAGCTGAAGGACATCTTCCCGTGGATGCAGACCTTCGGCTGCACCATCCTGGAGGGCGAGACGGTCACCATCGGGGACGACGCCTCGATCGACGCGGTCGAGTGGTACAAGAAGCTGCACGACGAGAAGCTGATCGCCAAGGACGTCGACCGCTTCGACGCGCGCGCCCTGTTCGGCCAGGGCACGGTCGGCTTCTACGACGACGCCGTCATCGGAAAGGGCGCCACCCTGGCCACCGCCAAGGACAAGAGCCTCGCCTCGCGGATGGTGCCGGTGCCGCGGCCCGTGGTGAAGGCCGGCGACCAGCCGCGCGCGCTGCTGTGGGGCGGAGTGATCGCGGTGGTCAAGGGCGACGGGCAGGAGGCCGCCACGGACTTCGCGCTGCACACCACCTCGGACACCAGGACGGTGGTGGAGCACTTCGAGGCGCTGGCGCTGCCGCCCACCACGACGGAGGGTCTGGCCGACCCGAAGGTCGCGGTGGACACCTTCACCAGCGACTGGACCGAGATGATCACCAAGACGGCCACCCCGGGCCCGTTCTGGGCGTACGCCAGGAACGCGCAGATCGAGGAGGCCGTCGCCAAGCAGGTGCAGGCGGTGCTGGTGGGCCAGTCGTCGGCCAAGGACGCGATGAAGAAGGCCGGCGAGGAGGTCGCCACGCTGATCAAGGACTGAGCCCGTCACCGCAAGAGGTGGACACGGATGCGGTCGATGCGGTCGACTGCTCTGTGAGGCTCCGCCTCGTCAAGCGCGGCCGTCGCCGTCGAGGGTTCGGCGAACGGCTGCGGGAGCCCGGCCCCCGGACCGCACCCGGGGTGCCGGGCCCACTCGTCGACCGGAATCAACCGTTGATCGGGATCAACCGTTGAACGTCCACTTCTGGTTGGCGCCGCCGGTGCACGTCCACAGTTGGGTGGCGGCGCCGTTGGCGGTGCTCCAGTCCTTCACGTCCAGGCACTTGTTCGCCGGGACGTTCACCACGTCGTGGGAGCCCGCGTTGTACGCCCAGCGCTGGGCGCCCGTGCCGTTGCACTCCCACAGCTGGACCCGGGTGCCGTCGGCCGTTCCGGCGGCCGCCGCGTCCAGGCACTTGCCCAGCGCGCGGATGGTGCCGTCCGAGCCGACCGTCCAGCGCTGGGCGGCGGTGCCGTTGCAGTCGTAGAGCTGGACGGCGGTGCCGTTCGCGGTGTTCGCGCCGGCCACGTCCAGGCACTTGCCGCCGTAACCGGTGAAGGTGCCCGTACCGCCGCCGGGGCTGTCGGAGGACGTCACCCGGACGTAGTCGACGACCAGCCGCTGGGGGAACACCGTGCTGCCGTCCGGGTCGCCGGGCCAGTAGCCGCCGACGGCCAGGTTCAGGATGAGGAAGAAGGGCTTGTTGAACACCCAGGGGTCGCCGCCGAGATCGGCCGGGGTGCGCCGCTGGTAGACGTTGCCGTCGACGGACCACGTGATCGCGTCGGGCGCCCAGTCCACGGCGAAGGTGTGGAAGGCGTCGGCGAACGCCCCGCCGCCGGGCAGTGTGTACGCCCCGCCGATGCCCTCGGCGCCGGAGTAGCCGGGTCCGTGCAGGGTGCCGTGCACGGTGGACGGCTCGAAGCCGACGTTCTCCATCACGTCGATCTCCCCGCTGGCCGGCCAGCCGACGGAGCCGATGTCGTTGCCGAGCATCCAGAACGCCGGCCACATCCCCTGCCCGCGCGGGATCTTCATACGCGCCTCGACGTGGCCGTACGTCTGGGTGAAGCGGCCGGAGGTGTTGAGCCGGGCCGAGGTGTACTCGCACCGGCCGTACCAGCACTGGTAGTTGCCGGGGTTCTCGCGGCGGGCCGTGATCACCAGGTTGCCCTGGCCGTCCAGGGCCGCGTTGGCGCTGCCCGCCGTGTAGTACTGCCGTTCGTGGTTGTTGACGTTGTCGCCGGTCTCGATCAGCCATTTACCGCCGTCGGCGGCCGCTCCGGCGGGGCCGTCGAAGGTGTCCTCGAAGGTCACCGCCAGCGGTGCCGCCGCCGCGGGACCCGCCTGCGCCGCGGACGGCGCGAGGAGGGACGCGGCGGCGAGCACGCCGGCGAGCAGGAGTACGTGCAGTCGTGAGTTCATGGAACCGCCTCGGTGGGGACGAGCTTTGGTCCATACCTGTGCGGTCCGCAAGTCAACGCACTTGATGCGCACCCGTCAATTCATACGGCAGGGTTCCGGAACTCCGGAACTTCCGCCGACGGACCGCGAAGGCCGCCGAGAGGAGCAGCGGAACGGCGGCCAGGGCGAAGCACGCGGCGACGGGCACCTCCCCCGCGAGCTGGCCGGCCCCGGCGGAGCCCAGCGAGCTGCCGAAGTTGAAGGCGGTGTTCACCCAGGTGCCGATCCGGATCCGGTTCTCGTCCGTCGCCGACTCGTCGGCGAGCAGATAGGCGGTCGTCAGCGCGGGCGACACGAGCACCCCCGCCACCGCGAGCGCCGCGCCGAGCGCCCACAGCCCGGGCGCCAGCCCGGCGGCGGCCAGCACGCCGGCCAGCGCCGTGGTCAGCAGCGGCAGCCGCACCCGGGCCGGGCGGCGCCAGGAGCGGGTGCCGTACAGCAGCCCGCCCAGCGCGCTGCCCACGGCCAGCGCCGCCTCCAGCCAGGCGACGGCCTCGATCCGGCCGCGCCCGTCGGCGTACACGACGAGCAGCAGGGTCAGCGCGCCGAGCATGAGGCCGAGCCCGGCCGCCGCCGCGACGGGCTGGACGGGCACCCCGCCCGGCCCGCGGGGTCGCCGGACGGGCCGCTTCCGGGCCGTCGACCGCAGCGGCGGCGCGGCGGTGAACGCCAGGGTGCCGGCCAGTACCAGACCGGCGCTCACGGCGACACCCGCCGCCGGCCGGACCAGCGCCGCCAGCAGCCCGGCGATCAGCGGTCCGGTGACGAACAGCAGCTCCTCGCAGACCGTGTCGAGGCTGTACGCCCGCTGCCGCAGCGCGGGTTCGGGCACGATCTCGCTCCAGACGGAGCGCATCGTGGGCCCGAGCGGCGGCGCGCACAGCCCCGCCAGCCCGCCCAGCGCGGCGAGCAGCCACACCGGCGCGGTCCCGGGCCGCCAGGTGGCGGCGGCCAGGGCGGTGAGGGTGCCGCCGTAGACGACGGCCATCGGTACGAGGGCACGGCGGGCGCCGTACCGGTCGATGAGCCCACCGCGCACCGGGGCGAGCAGCGAGCCGGCCAGACCGAACAGCGCGATGACGCCGCCCGCCACGGCGTACGAACCGGTGCTCGCGGTGAGGGCGAGCATGAGGGAGAGGAAGACCGTGCCGTAGGAGAGGCGACCGGTCAGGGACGACAGGAAGGTGCGGGCGGCGTACGGCGTGCGCAGCACGGCAGCGTACGACGGCGCCCGTTCGGGCGTGGACATGGGATCTGTTTCCTCAACAGGCGTGCGGACAGGGACGCGGACGGCCTGTCACCTGACGGTGCGGCCGGGCGTCGTCTACGCACGGGAGAGGAACATGGGCAGGACCGTACCAGTGGCGCCGTCCGGGCGCCAGACGGCATCGGCAGCCGCGCCCTCAGATCCCCAGCCTGGCATGTGCCATGAAGCCCAGGCTCGTCGAGATCTGGTCCGCGTACTCGATGACCTTCGCGGCCAGCGAGTCCTGGCGGGAGGCGAGGTCCATCGCCGACAGGGAGCCCGAGACCGACAGCGCGGCGACGACGTCCCCCGAGCGGTCGCGCACGGGTGCCGCGAGGCAGGCGCGGCCGAAGGCCAGCTCCTCGATCTCGGTCGCGTAGCCGCGCGCGCGTACCTCGTCCAGCGCCTGCTGCAGTCGGTCGAGGGAGGTGAGGGTGTGCGGGGTGTACGCCGGATACGCCTTGCCCATCACCTCGCGCACCTCGTGCGCGGTGAGCCCGGAGAGCAGCGCCTTGCCCATCGCCGTGGAGTGCAGCGGCGCGAGCCGCCCGGTGAGCGTGAAGGACCGCGGGGCGAGCGGGCCCTCGAAATGGCACAGGTAGAACATCTGGTCGCCGTGGCGCTCGGCGACGTTGGCGCCGAGGCCCAGCTCGTACGCGAGGTTCTGGGCGATCTGGCGGGAGGCGCGGTGGACCGGCGACTGGTTGAGGGCGATGCCGGCCAGGGCGACCACCTTGGGACCGATGCGGTGCAGCCCGCTGCGCTCGTCCCGCGCCAGATAGCCGAGCGCCTCGAGCGTCGCCACCAGGCGGGACACCGTCGACTGGCCGAGCCCGGTCAGTTCGACCAGTTCGGCGATGCGCCGCTCGGGCTGTTCGTCGGTGAAATAGGAGAGCAGGGAGAGCGCGCGCTCCACGCTCTGCGTGCCCGTGACCGCCGCACCTGTGGCCCCCGACCGCACCATCGTGACCCCTGACCTCTCCCTGACTACGTCATCCAGCATGTGGATGCTACATGGAATGACGGACGCGGGACGGGCGGAATGAGCCAAGAGGACCGACTCCTCTCCCAGTGCCTGGCGCACTTCCCGGACGGGTAGCAGACTCCGCCGCAAGGACCCATTCCTGACGAATGCCGAACCCAAGGAGCGGCAGCATGAGCACGAACAGGGCAGTTGCGTATCTCAAGCCTGGGGCCGTCGAGGTGCAGACCATCGACTTCCCGACCCTGGAGCTCAAGGACGGACCCGGCGTCAACCCCGCGAACGTCGGCCGGAAGGTTCCTCACGGAGTGATCCTCAAGGTCCTGGCCAGCAACATCTGTGGCAGCGACCAGCACATGGTGCGGGGCCGGACGACGGCCCCCGAGAACCTCATCCTCGGCCACGAGATCACCGGCGAGGTGATCGAGACAGGCCCGGATGTGGAGTTCCTGAAGGTCGGGGACCTCGTCTCCGTCCCGTTCAACATCGCCTGCGGGCGGTGCCGGAACTGCAAGGAGCGCAAGACCGGTGTCTGCCTGAACGTCAATCCCGCACGCCCCGGAGCGGCATACGGATATGTCGACATGGGCGGCTGGGTCGGCGGCCAGGCGGAGTACGTGATGGTCCCGTACGCGGACTTCAACGCGCTGCGCTTCCCCGACGCGGCCGAGGCCCGCGAGAAGCTCCTCGACCTCACGATGCTCTCCGACATCTTCCCGACCGGCTTCCACGGGGTGGTCAGCTCCGGCGCGCAGGTCGGCAGCACGGTGTACATCGCCGGCGCGGGCCCGGTGGGCCTCGCGGCGGCCGCCGGCGCCCAGCTGCTGGGCGCGGCGGTGGTGATCGTCGGCGACCTCAACGCGGAGCGGCTGCAGCAGGCCCGCAGCTTCGGCTGCGAGACGGTGGACCTGACCCGCGGCACCCCGGCGGAGCAGATCGAGCAGATCCTGGGTGAGCCGCAGGTGGACTGCGCGGTCGACGCGGTCGGCTTCGAGGCGCGGGCGCACGGCGAGAAGTCCGAGGAGGCACCGGCCACGGTCCTCAACTCGTTGATGGAGCTGACCCGGGCCGGCGGCGGCATGGGGATCCCGGGGCTGTACGTCACGGAGGACCCGGGCGGCATCGACTCCGACGCGAAGATCGGCGCGCTGAAGATGCGGCTGGGGCTCGGCTGGGCGAAGAGCCTGGCGTTCGTCACCGGCCAGTGCCCGGTGATGAAGTACAACTTCCATCTGATGCGCGCGATCCTGCACGGGAGGGTCCATATCGCCAAGGCCGTCAACGCCACGGCGATCCGCCTCGAGGATGCGCCGCGCGGTTACGCCGAGTTCGATCAGGGCGCGAGCCGCAAGTACGTACTCGACCCGCACGGGGCGCTGGGCGGGGTCCGGCCTGTGTGAGCCGACGGCTGTTTGACGGCGTCCGGCCTGGATGAGCCGACGGCTGCCGGGTTGGACGGCGTCCGGCCCGGCATGAGCCGATGCCACCGGCCGGAGGCGAGCCTCGCCTCCGGCCGGTGGCCTTTGTCAGGGGTCCCCCGCCCCGTATCTGACCAGGCTGGTCGGCACCAGCGTGCGCCGCGGCGGCTGGGCCGCTCCGTCTCCGAGCCGGCCCAGCAGCAGACGGCCCGCCTCACGGCCCAGCTCGTCGCTGTCGTAGGCGACGAGGGTGAGCGGCATCCCGAGCGCGTCGGCCAGCTCGAAGTCGTCGAAGCCGGCCAGCGCGGCCTTCGAGCGCGTGGCGCGCAGGGCGTGGAACGCACCGATGGTGTTGCGGTTGTTGGAGCAGAAGAGCGCGGTGGGCGGGCGCGGCAGCGCCAGCAGTTCGCGGGCCGCGGCGGCGGCCTCGTCGGTCTGCTGCTGACCGCGTCGCACCAGCCGCTCGTCCACCCGTACGCCCGCCTCCTCCAGCGCGGCCGCGTATCCGCGCAGCCGCTCGGCGCCCGTGTAGACGGCGGGCGGGGAGCCGAGGAAGCCGATGCTGCGGTGGCCCTGGGCCAGCAGGTCGCGGGTGGCGTCGCGGGCGCCGCCGAAGTCGTCGACCAGGACGCAGTCGGCGTCGAAGCCGGACGGCGGTCTGCTCGCCACGACCACGGGGACGCCGCCGGCCGCCGCTGCGGCCAGATGCCGCTGGTCGCTGCCGGCGGGGACGGCGATGATGCCGTCGACGCGGCGGGCGATCAGGTCCTCCACCAGGCTGCGCTCACTGTCGAGGTCCTGTCCGGTGTTGGCGATGACGGCCTTGAGCCCGTGCGGGGAGAGGGCGGCGTCGACGCCGAGGGCCAGCCGGGAGTAGAAGGGGTTGGCCAGATTGGTGACCAGCAGGCCGACGAGGCCGGTGCCCCTGCCCAGGCGCAGGCTGCGGGCCATCTCGTTGGGGCGGTAGCCGAGCTCGGCCGCCGCCGCCCGCACCCGCTCGCGGGTGGCGGCGGAGACCTTGGCGTCGTCGCGCAGGGCGCGCGACACCGTCATGGCGCTGACACCGGCGCGCTCGGCGACGTCGCGCACGGTCGGCGGGCCGGACCTGGGGGCACGGGCGTCGGGCATATGGCTGGTGGCCCCTCTCTGCTCGGCTCTCGCTCTCGGCTACGGCGGTCCTGTCGCGGATCTCCGGCAACCGCTCCCGGCGCCCGTCCCGGCGGCGCCTGACGTCAGCTCCCGGCGGCGCGCGCGGCGCCGACCAGTGCCGCCGTCTCGCCGAGTCCGCTCGGCAGCACCGTGACCGGAGTATGCCCGAGTCCGGACCGCAGCGCGGGCTCTACGAGATCCCAGGACCCGGTCATCGACCCGCCGACCACCAGCGCCGTCGCCCCGAACTCCCGTATCCGGGGGCCCAGCACCTCCCCCAGCGCCGTGAAGGCGTCGGCCAGTACCCGGCCGGCCCGCCGCTCCCCCGCCCGTGCGCGCTCGCCGATCTCGCGTACGTCGGCGTCCGGGTCGCCGTACGCCGTGCGGATGGCGCGCCGGGAGACCGTGTCCTCCAGGGGTGCGTCCGCGAAGTCGAGCAGGTCCACCCGGCCTTCGGGCGGTACGCCGGGACCCTCCTCGTGTATCCGCCCGTCCGCGAGGAACGCCGAGCCCACGCCCGTACCGAGGGTGATGCCCACCGCGCGGCGGTGGTCGCGGGCCGCGCCGGCCACCGCTTCGCCGAGGAGGAAGGCGTGGGCGTCGTTGAGGAACACGGCGTCGCGCGGGGTGTGCCGGAGCCGGTCGAGGAGCGTCGCGCGGACGTCGACGCCGTACAGGCTCTCGAACTTGCCGACGCCCTCGTAGCGGGCCACGCCCTTGGCGTAGTCGAACGGTCCGGGCACCGCCACGCCCCACACCGCGTCCTGCGGTGCGGGGACGGCGGCGGCGCAGCGCAGGACGGCGTCGAGGATGTCGCCGGCGCTGCCGTGGCAGTCCAGCCGGCGCCGGACGCGGGCGCTCACCCGGGTGCGGCGCGGGTCGACCAGGGCGGCGGTGATGTGGGTGCCGCCCAGCTCGAGGACGGGCCTCGGCCCGGGGGCGGCGGTCAACGGACGAGTGCCTTGACGACCCTGACGGGTCCGTTCACCGGGTGCAGCCGGTAGCCGCCGACCGCGGCGGGTACGGTCAGTGTCTCCGCGTACGCGAGTTCGTGCCGGTCCCCGGCGTCCGTCTCTACTGTCACACCATCCCCCTCGACCACATTGAGCACATGGAACCGTCCCGCCGTATCGTCCTCGGCCGGACCCGTCCCGTCGAGGGTCATACGGCGTACTTCGTAGAACATCTCGTCCAGCGCGCCGAGCAGCTCCTCGCGCCAGCCGGGGCCCTCGCGCAGGTCGCGTGGAATTTGTACGAGGTCGCGGGCAACGGAATCGCCGATTCTGGTGGTCTCTAGATTTGCGAGGCCGTGTTCGTAGGGCAGCGGGCGGGGGTTGCCTTCGGCGTCGGGTCGCAGCCAGTCGTAGAAGCGCAGGCTGTAGAGATAGGGGGTGGCGCTGATCTCCAGTACGAGATTGCCCGCGCCGCTGGCGTGCGGGGTGCCGGCGGGGATCATGAAGAGCTGACCCTGCTCCGCCGGAAACGACAGGACATGGTCCTCGGGGTCCATGGGCACGCCGTCCCGGGCGGCCTCCTCGACCTGCTTGCGGAACAGCTCGGTGTCCGCGTCCTCGCGCAGGCCGAGGAAGACCTTGGTGTCCTGGCTCCCCACCGTCAGGTAGTACGTCTCGTGCTGGGTGTAGTCCCAGCCGAAGCGCTCCCGCATGTACTGCTCCTTGGGGTGGCAGTGCAGGGAGAGATTGCCGCCGCCGACGGTGTCCAGATAGTCGAAGCGGATGGGGAAGGAGGTGCCGAAGCGCGCGTGCACCGCAGGGCCCAGCAGTTGCTCGGGGTGCAGGACGCACAGGAACTGGAAGGGGACCTCGGCCTGGGCTTCCGGGCCGGTGCCGAGGAGGATGCCGGCCTCGGGGGCGATGAGTTCGTAGCCCAGGGCGGAGTTGCGGGCGCCGGGGTTGAAGCCCAGCTCGCGCTGGGCCCAGTGGCCGCCCCAGGGGGTGGAGTTGAAGAACGGCCGGGTGCGCACCGGGCGGCGGGCCAGCGCGGCCAGGGTGGCGCGCAGGCCGGGTCCGTCGAGGTATACGGGGCGCCCGGGGTCCTGGACGTCCAGCCAGGCGTCCAGGCGGGCCGCCAATCCGTCGCGGTGGCGGTCGAGCATGGGCCAGTCCACGTAGAACAGCCGCCGGAGGTCGGCCGGTTCCCCGGGCAGGCCGAGGTTCGCGCCCGTGCCGGCGGCGATGGCGGCCTCGGCGTGGCGCTTGGGGGTGTCGGCGTACCAGAGCACGTCGTGCGGGAGGAGGGCGGCGCCGGGGCCGTAGACGATGAGCAGCTCCCCGTCTGCCGGGACGGGCGGGGTGGGGAGGGAGTCGAAGAGGTCGGAGAGGGGGTTGTCGGCGAGTCTGCAGTAGTAGGGGTCGTCCCTGTCCTCGGGGCGGACGGTGCGGGCGTGGACCGCGGCGGGCGGTGCGTGGTGCGCGCGCATGTCGAGGGTGCGCACGGTGCGCTGCGCCGCGCCCGCGGCCAGCCGGCCGGCCAGGGTGTCCCAGTCCACGGACGGGGGGCCGTCGACGGCCACGGTCGCGGGGTACGGGGGCAGTTCCGCGGCCACGGCCTGCCAGCCGGCGGTCAGGACGGCCTGGGGGGCGGGGGCGTAGCGCGGGTCGAGCCGGTACACGCAGTCTCCTTATCGCTGGGGTGCTGAAGTGCTGGGGTGCTGAAGTGCTGACGTGCGGGGGGTGGGTGCAAGGTGCTGGGTTGCTGAGGTGCTGGGCCGCTGACGTGCCGGGTCGCTGACGTGCCGGGTCGCTGACGTGCGCTTGAGCCGGCCGGGCGCACGCGGACCGCCCGCAGGCAGCCCGCGTGCGCCCGTCGGTCAGGGCAGTTCGACGAGCACCGCCGTGGTGCCGAGGGCCGGTACGCGGACGGACGTCCTGCCGTCCGTGAGCGGGAGCCGGTCGCCCGGGCGGCCCAGGTAGTCCGCCTCGTGGGCGGTGGCCGCCGGGAAGTGCAGCCGCACCGGGCAGTCGACGGGCTCCTCGGCGAACGACTGCAGCCGCAGCAGTACGCGGCCGTCCCGGTCCGGGGTGGTGGCGCCGACCAGGCGGACCCGCGGGTCGCCGAGTTCGGCGAAGGCCAGCCGGTCCGGGGCCCCGGCCGACGCGGCGCCCCGGGTGCGCACGGGGTGCAGCGGCCGGCTGAACGCCGCGGCCGTACGCGCCCCGAGGCCCGCGGAGTCCGGCGACGGGGCGCAGGCCAGGCTGTAGCGGAAGCTGAACTCGAAGGCCTGGGCGCTGGGGAAGTTGGTGTCCCAGAGGTTGTTGTGGATCCAGGAGAAGACGGTGGCGGGCTCGTCGTGGCCCATCGTCTTCGGGAAGGGGGCGTAGGGCAGTGCGATGTTGCCGAACTGGACGAGCGGGGCGTCCTGCGTGGCCCAGGCCACCGTGAGGTCGTCCTGCGCCAGGGTCACCCAGCGGCGGACGGCCCGCATGTGCAGCGCCGAGCCGGGCACGACGGGCAGCCCGTCCCCCGTGGCGCCGCCGGACGCCTCCATCCGCACGGTCGGCTCGTCGAAGGCGAACGGGAAGGCGAAGTAGGCGCTCTCCTTACCGAGGTTCGCGTCCTTGTCGAGGCGGTTGTCGATGTCGAGCCGGGCGACACCGCGCGGCAGGGTGAGCGTGGTGCGCAGCCGGTTGGCGCCCGCCGGGCGGGTCTCGTAGGTGAGGGTCTCGGCGGTCGCGGTGGAGGTGCGGGCGATGAGGGCGGCGGGCGGGGCGACGGCCCGGCTGCCGAGGTGTTCGAGACGGTCGGAGGCGGTGGTGCGGCTGGAGTTGTGGTTGAAGGTGCCGGCGGTGGTGTAGCTGTCGTGGATATAGGCGTTGAAGCCGGTGATGGCGTCCTGGCGGACCAGCTCGCGGCCGGTCGCCTTGTCGACGACGGACGCGACGCAGGCGCGGGCCAGGTCCACCCGGACGGCCAGATACTCGTTCTCCAGCAGGGTGGGGTCGGGCAGGGCGTGCGCGGCGGCGGCCGTCGTGGCCGGGTCCTCGCTCTCGGTGCCGCCGGTGGGGTTCCAGCCGGTGGCGGCCTTCAGGACGGCGTCGTCCCCCGGCTGCCCGTCCGAGGCGCCGGCCTCGGCGTGCACGTCCAGCCGTACCGATCCGGCGGGCGGGACCTCGTCGACCCGCACCCGCAGCCAGCGTCCGGCGTCGCGGTGCTCCTCGTTGGTCTGCGCTTCCTCCTCGTACGGGAGGGGGTCGCCCGTGCGGGCGTCGTGCACGGTCACGCGCCGGTCCAGCGGCACGCTGCTCTCGGGCAGGAAGATCCGCGCCAGGTCGGTGCGGGGCCAGGAGCAGGTGTTGACCACGTGGTACGAGGCGGCAGTGCCGGCCGGTGTCGCGAGCCGCTGGCCGAGGCGGGCGGCGGCGCGGTTCAGCAGGGAGTGGCCGTCGTCGTGGGCGCGCAGGGCCTGGCCGTACTTCCAGTGCCACTGCTGCTCGCCGGAGTGCCCGCCGTGGTCGCCGTGCGTCCACGGGTCGCCGGCGCCCCAGGTGTGCTCGTCGAACAGCGACACCGCCTCGTACACCCCGGCCGAGTCACGGCTGTCGTCCGCCGCGCCCTCGGCGCCGAGGATCCCGGCGAACGTGCCGAGGGTCTGGGCGTCGGCGACGACCGACTGGGCGGTGCGGGCCAGCGACAGGGGGTGGGCGCCGGAGCCGACGCCGTCGACCCACCAGTCCGTCCAGTCGCCCTC
Source organism: Streptomyces sp. NPDC051940 (assembly GCF_040680895.1). NCBI lineage: Bacteria > Bacillati > Actinomycetota > Actinomycetes > Kitasatosporales > Streptomycetaceae > Streptomyces > Streptomyces sp. NPDC051940. The sequence continues at coordinate 31,605 of NZ_JBFAXR010000073.1, forward strand.
GAAGGTGCGGATCTCGCCCGCCAGCCGGGACTCGGCGTCGGTGAAGAAGTCCTCGTTGCGCGAGAGCCGCAGCTGCGGGTAGGCCCAGGTCTCGTTCCAGCGGCGGACGGTGTCGGCGATGATGCGGCGCGGTGGGGCGTTGTCGCCGAACTTGCCCTGGACGCGCAGGTGGAGGATGTCCCAGGGGTAGGGCTCGCGCTTGACCTCCTCCTGGTCCATCGCCCAGCCGAAGATGCCGCCCCGGTAGGGGTAGGGGTTGGTGGCGAGGGAGGTGAGGTAGGCGGGCAGCAGGTCGTCGACGCTGCCGTAGTCGGTGTCGAAGCCGAGCAGCGGGCCCTCCATGTACGCCAGGCCGTGCGGGGTGTCGGTGACCCACACCAGCACGCTGTTGCCGCTCGGCGCCCGCCAGCGGAACAGCCGGGGCAGCTTCTCGCCGCCGACCAGGTGCGGTACGGAGCGGCCGGCCCAGTTGTGCGCCACGGACAGGTACGTCACCCCGGCCGCGGCCAGCGCGTCGACCAGGCCCACCACGGCGCCCGGCACGTCGGTCTGCATGGCGGAGGTGAACTCCACGCCGTAGCGCTCACGCGTCTGGTGGGCCGGGCGCAGCAGTTCGTGCAGCTCGTCCGTGGAGCAGGTCTCGGTGTGCAGGTTGAACGGCATCGCGGTGAGTTCGATACGCCCCTCGCGCACCCGGCGTACGAACTCCTCGACCTGTTCGGCGGGCCGGGCGGCCGCCCACTGCTGGAAGGACCACAGCGACTCCACGCACCAGCGGAAGCGCGATTCCGCCGGCCAGTCGTCGGTGGCCCGGGTCAGTTCGAGACACGAGTCCAGAAAGGACAGGTGCTCGGCCAGCACCCGGCCCTGCGGGTCGGTGTAGCCGATGTCGAGATGGGAGTGGTGCACCAGGTGAAGGGTCCACTGGCGCTGCGGGTGGAGGTCCACGTCGATGCCGCCCACCGAGATCCGCTGCGCGGTGTCCACGGCGGGCAGCAGCAGCCGCACCGAGCCGCGCGGACCGGCGATCCGCTCGCAGGGCAGAGGGGCGCCGGTGGCGGTGCGGACGGTGATCTGCTCCGGCAGGGCGGTGCCGTTCACCGCCTCGACGCGCAGGGACTGCAGCAGGCCGCCGTCGGTGGCGCGCTTGAGCAGGGGTTCCTCGGTGAGCCGGACCGGGGTGCCGTCGAGGCTGCCCTCGGCGCTGACGACGGAGCCGCGCAGGCTGTCGCGTATCCGGTCGTTGTCCCAGTCGGTGGTGCGGACGAGTGCCCGGGTGGTCATACAGAACTCTCCGATTTCGGCGGGGGGTGGCACTTGCTCTCAGCGTGCGGTCGCGGTCACGCCGCGCAGGAACAGGCCGCGGAAGGCGAGGAAGACGACGAGCGTGGGCAGCGAGACGATCAGGGCGCCGGCCAGGATGACGGGCGGTCCGCTGGAGCTGTAGGCGTTGTTGAGGGTGGTCAGGGCCGCCATCACCGGCTGCACGTCGGGGCTGCGGCTGAGGGTGATGCCGAAGAGGAGGTCGTTCCACACGGCGGTGAACTGGAAGATGAACGCCGCGCCGAGCCCGGAGGACATGAGCGGCACATGGATGCGCCAGAAGATCCGGAAGAAGGAGGCGCCGTCGATCATCGCGGCCTCGGTGACCTCCGGCGGCATGGTGGTCATCTGGTTGCGGACGAGGAAGAAGGCGAACGGCACGGCCCACGCGGCGTACACGAGCATGAGGCCGAGGCGGGTGTCGTACAGGTTGGCGTCGGCGTACAGGCCGAACAGCGGGGCCAGGAACATCTGCAGCGGGAACAGCGTCCCGGAGAAGATCAGCCAGAACCAGAAGGCCGGCCGCGGGATCGGCAGCACCACCACCGCGAACGCGGCCAGGGCGGCGACGAGGACCCCCGCGGCGCCGCAGACCACGGCGTAGACCAGCGAGCTGTAGACGCTGTCGCCGATGCCCGCGTCGGTCCACGCGGTCCTGAGGTTGTCGAGGAGGGCGAGGTCCTGCGGCGTCCAGTCGACGCTGCCGGTGTACTTCTCGGGCGGGGTGAGGGCGTTGACGATCAGGAGGTAGAGGGGGATGAGCCAGAGCACGACACAGCCGCCCACGAAGAGGTTGCGCAGGGTGCGTCCCACGGGGTCACTCCTTTCAGCGGGCGGTCGCCGAGGGCATCTGGCGGCGGAGGTAGATCCAGGAGGAGGCGACGACGATCACCGACAGGACGAGGGCGATGGCGGATCCGTAGCCGACGTGGAAGAGGCGGAACGCCTCGCGGTACATCGTCAGCGCGAGCGTCTCGGAGCTGCGGGACGGGCCGCCCTGGGTGAGGATCCAGATCATGTCGAACGCCTTGAGGCTGTTGACGATGGCCATACCGACCACGACGACCGTCATCGCGCGCAGCTGCGGCAGGGTGATGAAGCGGAACATCCGCCAGCCGGTGGCGCCGTCGAGCTGCGCCGCCTCGACGGTCTCGCGCGGGATGGCGCGCAGGCCGATGGCGAACAGCACGACGTTGAGGCCGGTGGCCTGCCAGGTGCTGGCCACGATCATCGAGATCGTGTTCTGCGGCCACTCCAGGAGCCACGACTGGGCCCACGAGTCGAGGCCGACGCCGCGCAGCACCTGGTTGACCGCGCCGTCGGAGGTCAGCATGAAACGCCACAGCACGGCGGTCGCGGCCCCGGAGATCGCGAAGGGCAGCACGATGACCAGCTGGGCGGCCGGTCCCCAGCGCGTCCGGTGGGTGGCGACGGCGATCAGCAGCCCGGCCACCACCGGCAGCAGCAGCGTGCCGGCCACCCACATCACGGTGTTGAGCAGCGAGCGGCCGAAGATCGGGTCGTCGGCGAGCCGGGCGTAGTTGTCGAGGCCGGTGTAGCTGCTGGTGAAGCCGTTGTCCTCGAAGACGCTGCCGTAGACGCTGCGGAAGAAGGGGTAGACCAGCAGTACGCCGACCAGCGCCAGCGCGGGCAGCGCCCAGGGCACCGCCGCGAGCCGGCCGCCGCGCAGCCGGGAGCCCTTGGCGCGGGCCGCCTGGTGCGGGGTGCGCACGGGAATGCGGCGGCGGGCCCGCGGGACGGCGGTGCCGGTGCTCACGGTGTTCGCTGTCATGACTGCTCCGCCTCCCGCCAGACCTTCCACGCCTCGTCCGCCCGCTCCTGCATGGTCCGCAGCACCTTGCGGTACGAGGACGGGTTCAGCAGGAAGCCGGCCAGGTCGTCCACCGTCGCCTCGACGAGCTCGGGCGGGCCCTGTTCCCAGAAGCGGTTGAGCATCCAGAGCTTGTCCTCGCGGGCCTTGCGGGCGACGCCGTCGAGCATCGGGTTCGCGGGCGGGACCTGCGGGTTGGGGCTGCCGTCCTGCAGCGTGTGGGCGAACGCCCGCGCGACCTTGGGGTGCAGCCAGCTGCCGGCGGCCTTCAACGCCTCCTTCTTGTCCGGTCCCTTGACCGTGCTGACGAAGGCGCTGGACTCGAAGATCATGCTGGGCCGGGCGGCCGGGTCGGCCATCGGCAGGACGAACGCGTCGAGGTTCTGGCCGGGTTTGCCGCCCGCCGCGACGAGCGTGGAGCCGAGCCAGGTGCCGCAGGGCACCATGCCGACCTTGCCCTGCAGGACGGCGGCGGCCGCGGTGTTGTGGTTCATGTCCATCGGGGTGAACCAGTCCTTGTCGAAGAACTCGACGAGGGTGCGCAGCGCCCGCTCGGCCCGGGGGTCGGTGTACTTCCTGCGGCCGTTCATCAGGTCCTCGTAGAACTGCGGGTCCTGGCGGCTGAGCACCTCCTGGAACCAGATGAACGAGGGCCAGCGGCCGTCCGCGGTGCCGTGCAGCGGGGTGATGCCGGCGCCCTTCAGCCGGTCGCAGGCGGTCTCGAACTCGTCCCAGGTCTGCGGTGCCACGAGGCCGTTGTCGGCGAACACCTCGGGGTTGTAGTAGAAGACCCAGTAGGCGAGGTTCATGGGTAGCGCCCAGACGCGGCCACGGTAGGTGAAGGCGTCGCGGAGCGAGGTGTCGACCCAGCCGCGGGAGGCGGCGGCCTCCCACTGGGCGGTGAGGTCCTCGATGCCGCCGGTGCGGGCGAGGTCCTGCAGCCGGTATCCGGACCAGTACTTGAGCATGTCCGGGGTCTTGTTGGTGCGCAGCGAGGACTTGACGATCTGCTCGAAGCTCTCGAGGGAGGGGATGACCTCGGGAACGAGTTCCAGACCGGCGACGGCCTTGAGTTCCTTGCCCGCGGCGGTCATCGGCACGGCCCAGGCCGGGTTGTCGCCGTGGACGGCGACCTTGCCGGGGCCCTGGCCGGCGGCGGCCCCGCAGGCGGTGGTCAGTCCGGCGGCGCCGGCGGCGAGAAGCAGGGTGCGGCGGGTGGGAGTTGGCGGATTACGACCTGACACGGGCGGCTCCCTCAGGCGTATGCGACGTGAGTGTTATCGTTAACACTCACGGATGGGAGCTTGGCCCCGCGGGGGCGGGGTTGTCAATGGATCGCGCACGGCGGATTACGGGGACGTACCGGAGACGCTCCGGGGGCGCAGGCGGACGCGCCCCTCAGGCCGTGGTCGACAGGATCTCCCGCGTCATCTCGTGCCGGAGCGGCTCCCCCGCCAGGAACCGCCCGATCTCGTCCACCACGATCCGCCCCTGGCGCCGGCGCACCTGCACGGCGCCGGCCGCCTCGTGCGGGGTGAGCAGCACGTTCGGCAGGCCGCGCAACGGGCTGGCCACCGGCAGCGGCTCCTCGTCGTACACGTCGAGCGCGCCGTCGAGCCGCCCGTCGCGAAGCTCCTCGAGGAGCGCGTCGGAGTCCACCAGCCACGACCGCGCGGTGTTCACCAGCCCGGCCCCGTCATGCATCAGGGCCAGTTCGCGCCGCCCGATCATCTCCCGGGTCTCCGGGATCGCGGGGGCGTGCAGGGCCACGATCCGCGAGCGCCTGAGCAGGTCGTCCAGCGACACCAGCTCGGCGCCGAGCGCGGCCGCCTCCCCGGCGTCCACCATCGGGTCGGTGAGCAGCAGGACGCCGCCGAGCGCGCGGATCAGCTCCATGTACGCCCGCCCGGTCCGCGAGGCGCCGACCACGCCGATCACCGAACCGCGCAGCTCGCTCGCCTCGAGGGTGCCGTACTTGGTACGGGTCCAGCCGGCACCGGAGTGCAGCGCGTGGTCGAAGCGGTGGATGCGGTGCAGCAGGGCGAGGGTGAACGCGAGGGAGACCTCGGCGACCGCGGGGGCCATCGCCTCACCCGCCTGCGAGACCCGTACGCCGCGGGCGAACACCTCGTCGCCGACCAGGAAGCGCAGGGCGGCGCCGGTGTGCGCGACGAGCTTCAGCCGGGGCGCGGCGGCGAGCAGTTCACCGTCCAGCCGAGGGGTGTTCCAGCCGGTGACGACGATGTCCGCGTCGGTGAGGTCCTTCGCGAGGCGGTCCGGGTCCGTACCGCTCACCCGCACCTCTCCGGCCGACTCCAGCTCCCGCCACTGCTCCGCGGTGAAGAAGAGCCTGCGCAGCCCCTCCTCCAGGGCGACGGCGATGGTGGGGCTCATGCGTGGCCTCCTCGGCTCGGCGAACAGCGATTCGGTTTGCCCCGCACCTTAGATGCTGTGTTCGGGGCCGCGCAGCGGACGCGTCGGCCATGCGGGTCTTTCTGCCGTAATGACGGATCCGGCGCCCTGACGGGCGGTGCGGATCATTGTCCGTTTTGCCGGAAATCTATAGCTTTGCTACGCGAGCTCATCGCCGTCGGCCTGCGCAAGGGTCCCGATGGCGGTGAGCTCTTCGCCGTGGGCGAGGATGGGGGCATGGCGGAGATCAGAGTCCTCGGAATGCTCAGCGGTACGTCGTACGACGGTGTGGACGCGGCGGTGGCCGCGTTCTCGGTGGACGGCGACGACCTCGTCCTGCGGCCGCTCGGCCTGCACAGCGCGGACTTCCCGCAGGAGTTGCGCGCCCGGATCGCCGGCGCCCTGCCGCCGGCGCCGACCACGCTCGAGGACGTCTGCCGCCTCGACACGGAGCTGGGCCGGTTCTTCGCCCGCGTGGCGGGGGAGGCGACCGTGGCCCTCGGCCCGGCGGACGTCGTCGTCTCGCACGGCCAGACGGTGTTCCACTGGGTACAGGACGGCGCCGCCCTCGGGACGCTGCAGCTGGGCTCGCCCGCCTGGATCGCCGAGGCGACCGGCCTGCCCGTGATCTCGGACGTCCGCTCGCGCGACATCGCGGCCGGCGGCCAGGGCGCCCCGCTGGTGTCCACCATGGACGCCCTGCTGCTGCCCGCCGACGGCGACCGGCGCGGTGCGCTGAACCTCGGCGGGATCGCCAACATCACGGTCCGCACCGACGACGGGCGGGTCGTGGCGTACGACCTGGGCCCGGCCAACGCCCTGATCGACGCGGCCGTCGTGGAACTGACCGGCGGCGCCGAGACGATGGACCTCGACGGCGCCCGCGCGGCGCGCGGCACGGTGTCCCGCGCCCTGCTCGACCGCCTCCTCGACGAGCCGTACTACCGGCAGCCCGCGCCCAAGTCCACCGGCAAGGAGGTCTTCCACGCGGCCTATCTGCGCGAGCGGGCCGAGCCGCTGGGCGTGACGGGCGACGATCTGGTGGCCACGGTCACCGAGTTGACCGCCGTGCTGGTGGCCGAGGCCTGCCGCGCGTACGACCTGGCGGAGCTGGTGGTGGCCGGCGGCGGGGTGCGCAATCCGGTGCTGATGAAGCGGATCGGCGAACTGGCGGCCCCGACGCGGGTGGACGTCTCCACCACGCTCGGCCTGCCGCCGCAGGCCAAGGAGGCGTACCTCTTCGCCCTGCTCGGCTACCTCACCTGGCACGGCCTCCCCGGTACGGTCCCCTCGGCCACCGGCGCCCGCACGCCGTCGGTGCTGGGCTCCCTCACTCCGGGCGCGGCGCCGCTGCGGCTCCCGGAGCCGGCCGGCCGCATGCCGCGCCGGCTGCGGATCGGCTGAGGGGGATCCGGCCGCCTCAACCGCCGAAGCGGTCGGGGTGGGCGGCCTCCCAGTCGTCGGACCACTCGCGCGGCGCGCCCTCAAGCAGCTCGCCCGGCTCCAGCCAGTCGTACAGCTCGAGGTACGAGCGCACCGTCACCGGGTCCGTACGCCGGACCAGTTGGTGCGGGCGCAGGGCGGACGGGCCGGCCACGCCCATCGCCGCCATGATCTCCAGGGCGCTGGCGACCGCCGAGTGCTGGTAGCGGTGCACCCGGGCCGCCTTGTCGGGGACGTCGAGGGCCCGGGTGCGGCGCGGGTCCTGCGTGGTGACGCCGACCGGGCACTCGTTGGTGTGGCAGCGCTGGGCCTGGATGCAGCCCAGCGCGAACATCATCGCCCGCGCCGCGTTGGTGTAGTCCGCACCCTGCAGCAGCCGTTTGACGATGTCGCTCCCGGTGGCCACCTTGCCGCTGGCGCCGATCCGGATCCGCTCGCGCAGCCCCGTTCCGACCAGCGCGTTGTGCACCATGATCAGGCCCTCGGTGAGGGGCGTCCCCAGATTGTCGGCGAACTCCAGCGGCGCCGCGCCCGTCCCGCCCTCGGAACCGTCCACGACGATGAAGTCGGGCCCCGTCCCCTCCTCGAGCATCGCCTTGCAGACGGCGAGGAACTGCCGCCGCGAGCCCGGGCAGAGCTTGAACCCGGCCGGTTTGCCGCCCGCCAGCTCCCGCATCCGCGCCATGAAGAGCACCAGCTCGCGCGGCGTGCCGAAGACCCTGTGGTACGGCGGCGAGATGACCGTCTCCCCCTGGGGCACCCCCCGCACCCGGGCGATCTCGGCATCCACCTTGGCCCCGGGCAGCACGCCGCCGATTCCGGGCTTCGCGCCCTGCGACAGCTTCAGCGCCACGCACTTGACCTGGTCGTCGGCCGCCTTCGCGGCGAAGACGGACGGGTCGAATCCGCCGTCCGCGGTCCGGCAGCCGAAGTAGCCGGTGCCCAGCTCCCAGATCAGGTCCCCGCCGAAGCGGTGGTGGTCGCTGAGCCCGCCCTCCCCGGTGTCGTGCGCGAATCCGCCCAGCGCGGCGCCGCGGTTGAGCGCCTCGATCGCCTGCGGCGAGAGGGCGCCGAAGCTCATCGCGGAGACGTTGAGCAGCGCCATGTCGTACGGGCGGGAGCAGTCGGGGCCGCCGATCCGCACCCGGGGCGGCTCCTCGGCGACGGCGCGCGGGGCGAGGGAGGGCAGGAGGTACTCGTAGCCGTCCTGGTAGACGTCCCGCTCCGTGCCGAACGCCTCCTGGCCGTGGATGCCCTTGGCGCGCTCGTAGACGGAGGTGCGGACCTCGCGGTCGTAGGGGCGGCCGTCGTAGTTGCGCTCGATGAAGTACTGCTGGAGTTCGGGCCGGATCTTCTCCATGAGGTAGCGCAGCCGTCCGACGAGCGGGTAGTTGCGCAGGAGCGAACGGCGGCGCTGCAGGCAGTCGTACACGGCGAGGAACGCGGCAGCGAGCAGCGGGCCCGCGGCGGTCCACCACCACGGCGAGGCTCCGAGGGCGAGAACGACGGCGCCTGCGGCGAGGGCCCAGGCGGTGGCGAGGACGACGCTACGGATCATGTCCGCATTGAAGCGTATGCGGCGAATCGTCCCGGTGAGCGACGTGGCTGCCGCCCCGGGCGAGCTTTCCCGGTGAGCGGCATGACCGCTTCAGGGCGGTGTGGTGCCACACTGTAGTTGTAGGTTCAAATACTCCTGGGAGGTCATCGTGGACGTCCTGGTACTCATCGGGCGGATACTCTTCGCCGCCCTCTTCCTGGGCTCCGGTTTCGCCCATCTGTCGCAGACCAAGACCATGGCCGGTTACGCCTCCACCCGGGGTGTCCCGGCGGCCGAGCCGACGACGCTCGGCAGCGGAGCGCTGATCGTGGCCGGCGGGCTGATGGTGCTGCTCGGCGTGTGGGCGGACCTCGGGGCGCTGCTGCTGGCGGCGTTCCTGTTCCCGACCGCGATCGTCATGCACGCCTTCTGGAAGGAGAGCGATCCGCAGGCCAGGCAGATGGAGATGGTCCAGTTCAACAAGGACATGGCGCTCGGCGGCGCCGCCCTGATGCTGCTGGCCCTGATCTCGTTCGCGGGGAGCGACCTTGGGCTGACGCTGACCGGGCCGCTGTTCGACATCAGCTGATCAACCCGGCCCGCAGCCGGCCCTCAGCCGGCCGCCTTGCGCAGCCAGTCGAGGACCAGGGGGTCGATCCGCCCCGGTACGACGCGCTCCTCCAGGTTCTCGATGCCCGCCCAGGCGGCCAGCGCGGTGTCCGGCTCACCGGTGTGCCCGAGCCCGGCCAGCAGCCCGGACACCTCGGCGGCCAGTTCGCCGTCCAGTGCCAGCAGGGTCGCCGGGTCGGGGCGCGTGAAGTACAGCTCGTGCAGGCCGAGCAGGCGCTCGAGCACGTCGACCGGCCGGGCGTCGTCGTCGGCACGCAGATCGACCTCGACGTCGCTCTGCCCGCCGTATCCGCCGCCCCGCCGGGCGACGAGCAGCGCCGCGCTCTGCCGTCCGCGCCGGTCGCCGCCCGCCGCGTCCCCCGCGGCCAGGGCTGCCAGCAGTCGCCGGGCCAGGGTCGCGGCCGGATCGGACGCGAGCCAGGCGGCCTCCATGGCCTCGACGACGCCGGACCCGGTGAGGATGTTGCCCTGGATCGCGTAGCCGTCGCCGGCGACGCCCCCGGCCCAGTCGTGGCACTCGGCGCCGGTGAACGTGGCGCCCGGCCCGTTCGGCGTGACGACCCCGAGCTGGCGCACCTCCTTGCCGGCGTCGGCCCCGACCAGCTGCCGGACGGCACCGGCCGCGTCCGCACCGGCCCGCAGCAGGGCCAGCCCCTCCGGCCGGTACGCCAGATTGGCATGCGCCTGGGTCGCGACGGCCCCGACCCCCGCCTCGACGGCGGGCACCGCGGCGCCGACGGCCAGGAACTTGCTGGCGACGGCGACCCCGAGGGACTCGCCGTCGGCGGATCGCGCCACGATGGAGAAGGTCACGGCACTCCTTGGGGGCTCGGAATCGGCCCGCATCGTAGCGCCGGAGTCGATGGCGGCGACAGGCCGCGGCACTCCCTCCGGCGCTCAAGCCCTCAGGGCCCTGAGGGCCCTCAGGCGATCAACGTCCGCAGCGGGTCCGACACCGTCGTACCGCCCTCCGCCACGAACCGGGCCGCGGACACGAGCCGCGACGCCGCCTCCTGCGCCACCGGCCCGTCCACGGTGAACGGGATCCGGACGTACCCCTCGAACGCCCCGTCCACCCCGAACCGCGGGCCCGACGGGATCCGGACGCCGAAGCGCTCGCCCGCCTCCGCGATCCGTGAACCGGAGTGGCCGCCGGTGCGCACCCACAGGGTGAGGCCGCCGCGCGGCAGTTCGAAGTGCCAGTCCGGCAGCTCGGAGCGCAGCGCGCCCGCGATCGCCTCCCGGTTGGCGCGCGCCTGCTCGCGGCGCAGCACGACCGCCTCGTCCCAGCCGCCGGTCTCCAGCAGCCAGTTCACCGCGAGCTGCTCCAGCACCGGGGTGCCGAGGTCGGCGTACGCACGTGCGGAGACGAGGGAGCGGATGATCTCCGGCGTGGCCCGCACCCAGCCGATCCGCAGCCCGGCCCAGAACGCCTTGCTCGCGGACCCCACCGTCACCACGGTCGATCCCGCCGGGTCGAAGGAGCACATGGGCGCCGGCAGGTCGGCCGGCTCGTCGTCGAGGCAGATCTCCAGCATCGTCTCGTCCGCGATCAGCGCCGTCCCCGCCGACCGGGCGGCCTCCACCAGCGCCCGGCGCTGCTCGTGGGTGGCCAGCGCGCCGGTGGGGTTGTGGAAGTCGGCGATGACGTACGCCAGCCGCGGCGCCGCGTCGCGCAGGATGCGGCGCCATACCGGCAGGTCCCAGCCGGTCAGCCCCTCCCCCATGGCCACCGGCACCAGCCGGGCGCCCTCCTCCCGCATCAGCTGCAGGATGTTGGCGTACGACGGCGAGTCCACGGCGATCCGGTCGCCGCCGCCGGTGAACAGCCGGATCAGGGCCGCCATGGCCCCCATCGCACCCGTCGTGATCATGATCTGCTCGGGCATCGTCGGCACGCCGCGCGCCGAGTAGCGCTCCGCGATGGCCTTGCGCAGCACGGGCAGCCCGGCGGGGTAGTCGCCGTGGGTGTGGGCGTACAGCGGCAACTCCTCGAGCGCGCCGTGCATCGACCGGGTGAGCCACGGCTCCGGCGCGGGCAGGGCCGCGCAGCCCAGGTCGATCATCGAACCCGAGGACTCCGGCGGGAGCGGCTCCAGACCGCGGGTGGGCAGCGGATGACCGGCCGGCAGCGAGGTCCAGCTGCCGGCGCCGCGCCGGGACTCCAGGAAGCCGGCGGCCCGCAGATGCTCGTACGCCGCGGCGATGGTGGTGCGGCTCACCTCGTAGGCCAGCGCCAGCTCGCGTTCGGCGGGCAGCCGGGTGGCCACGGGGATGCGCCCCTCCAGGACCAGCAGCCGCACGCCGTCCGCGAGCGCCCGGTACGCCGGGGGCTTGCGGCCGCCGCCGTACGCGGGAGCCTGCTGGGAGCGCAGCAGGCGGGCCAGCTGCACCGCGCCGATGGCGGAGGTCCACTCACTCATCGTTTGCAGTCCACCTTTCCCGGATTGGCCATGGAGGCGTGAAGTTTCCAGGCCACAGAGTGGCACGGAACGATCCACCAATGCCAGAGGGGGAAGAACTTTGTCCGGTGTACGGCTGTCTGTCCTGCGAACCGCCGGCGGCTCACTGCGGCGGTCCGCCCGCGAGGACCACCTGGTCCGGCGACTGGTCCAGCTCTACGCCGGACTGGCCCTGTACGGCGCGAGCTGCGGCCTGACGGTGCGCGCCGGGCTCGGCGTCGACCCCTGGGACGTCTTCCACCAGGGCCTCTCGGAGCGGATCGGCCTCTCGATCGGCACGGTCTCGATTCTCGTCGGCGCACTGGTGCTGCTCCTGTGGATCCCGCTGCGCCAGCGCCCGGGTCTGGGCACCGTGTCGAATGTCATACTCGTCGGCGCCTCCATGGACGGCGCGATGTACCTCGTCCCCGACGCGCACGGCCTGGCGCTGCAGATCCCGCTGCTGCTCGCCGGCGTCTTCCTGAACGGCGTGGCCACCGGCCTCTACATCACGGCACGCTTCGGCCCCGGCCCCCGGGACGGCCTCATGACGGGGCTGCACGCCCGTACGGGCCGGTCCATCCGGGTGATGCGCACGCTCATCGAGGTGACGGTGCTCGCCACCGGCTTCGTCCTCGGCGGCACGGTCGGCGTCGGGACGGTGGTGTACGCGCTGGCCATCGGCCCCCTCGCACAGCTCTTCCTGCGGGTTTTCGCGATCCGGGAACCCTCTGAGGTGGTCGCGGTGGGCCGTACGGCGGAGCCGGCTGGCGACGCCGCCCCGGCCGCGTCAATTTAGATGTCGGCGGCAAGGACCGGTAGGGTACGCCCTTGGCCCGCCTGGTGGACCGTTACTGCAAGCCGTGAGATGACTTCAGAGGGTGACATCTCCTGTCAGATGTGACGAACCGGACGACTGCGGGTAGAAGCAATGGGGCGGCACGACGGGCGACGCATGTCCCGATACGGGAATCTTCATCGCCGACCGGACGTTGACCCGGATGACGACGACAGCGACACCTGTCCTGTGGGCGACAAGCCCGGGAGGCACGATTCATGAGTGAGCGAGCTCTTCGCGGCACGCGCCTCGTGGTGACCAGCTACGAGACGGACCGCGGCATCGACCTGGCCCCGCGCCAGGCCGTGGAGTACGCATGCGAGAAGGGGCATCGGTTCGAGATGCCGTTCTCGGTGGAGGCGGAGATCCCGCCGGAGTGGGAATGCAAGACCTGTGGGGCCCCGGCTCTCCTGGTGGACGGCGACGGCCCCGAGGAGAAGAAGAGCAAGCCGGCGCGTACGCACTGGGACATGCTCATGGAGCGGCGCACCCGCGACGAGCTCGAGGAGGTCCTGGCGGAGCGGCTGGCTGTCCTGCGTTCCGGCGCGATGAACCTCGCGGTTCATCCACGCGACACGCGCAAGTCCGCCTGACGGCGGTATCCAGCGTTTCGGGCCTGTCCCCCACCCGGGGGACGGGCCCTTTGCGCGCCCGTGGCCGCGCGCGACGGGTCCACCGCACCTAGGCAGGGGCCCCCGCCTCGGCCGTGGTCCGGCGGACCCGCACGGGGCACCTTGCGCCGTGGTCCGGCGGACCCGCACCGACCGCCTTGCGACCGTGTCGGCGCTGCGCGCCTGCTTCGCGCCGTGGTCCGGGGGGCGCGCGCCGTGCGGGGCCGCTGCGCCCGCCCGTGCCGCCCCCTGGGCGGCCCAGCCGCCCGCAGCGGTGCGAACCGCACCCGGCACGGCCAC